>DAHXMP010000012.1 GCA_027371665.1 Bacteroidota bacterium
ATATATGATACAAAAATTAGATTAATATAACTTCTCATGTATTCTCTTTTCTTAAATAAAATTCCCACAAAATTAAGAAAATTATGTATAATGATGTATCATTTGACAATTCTTTGTGAGTCGCTATGTCTTGCTATTAAACTTATAATTTATTAATTTGCATAATTATTTATAACGTAAACCGGGCGCATTCGTCTAGCGGTTAGGACGTAGCCCTCTCAAGGCTAAAACAGGGGTTCGATTCCCCTATGCGCTACAAAAAAATATACGATGGTTCCCCCCGGATTTGTTCATAATCAATGTGAATTAATTTAGCATTTATTATTTTTGCCTGTTAATTAAGAAGTAACTATGAAAATAATGTTTCGAACTATATATATAATAATATTTATCGCCATTAACATTGTTCAACTTAATGCACAGGGCAATGACCTGAGAATTACAAATCCAAAATGTGGGGAAGTAATTCTTTTCAGAGATACAATAAACATAGAATGGCAGGGCATTTTACCTTCAGATACAATTACCATCGAGTATTCCCTGAATAACGGGAAAAACTGGGCAACAGTTGCCAGGCGGGCAGGGGGATTAATTTATAAATGGTACCCGGGTTTTCAAACAAATAATTGCCTTATTCGTGCAATGCAATACTGGCCTGCTTCTGCAACCGGTTATATAATACTAAAACACAACTCAGAAGTAAACTGTGCTAACTTCAGCAACGACGGGAATTTTATAGTTACAGCATCAGACGACAGAACAGCTAAAATCTGGGATGTTAACAGTAATAATATTATCCGAACTCTTAACGGGCATACAAAGTCCGTTTCATGGGCGGTATTTTCCCCTGATATGAAATATATTGCAACGTCGAGTAATGATTCAACAATAAAGCTGTGGGAAGAGTCAAACGGAAATTTAATTCGAACATTACGAGGGCATGAGGATATTGTTAAAAGCTGTAATTTCAGCCCTGATTCCAAAAAACTTGTCTCGGCAAGCCTCGATGGAAATGCAATAGTATGGAACGTAGAGACCGGTACTCAATTTACAAAAATTAACGCAGGAAATGGCGATATGCTTTGGTATTCCGAGTTTGACCCATCTGGTAATTATGTTCTTACTGCCGGAACTGAAGGGATAGTCAAAGTGTGGGACTATAAATCAAATAAAATCATTCGCCAGATTGTTTCGTTAAACAGCAGTATTTCATTTGCAAAATTCGCTCCCGACGGTGAAAGAATTGCAGGTGCGACATGGAAAGGACCTGCTTATGTCTGGGATAGTACCGGTAAAATAATTACACAGGTGATTCATTCAGATTCGGTTATTGGTGTTGTACCGATTAACTCGATAGCATTCAATCCAGCCGGTGATTCGATTATTACTGCCGGGGCAGGGGATTATCTTGTTAAAGTGTGGAGTGCCGACTCGGGAAATTTAGGAGAGGTTTTGCGCGGTCATACTAATGCAATCCAGACAGCTTTTTTCAGCCCGGACGGGCAAAGAGTGCTTACTTCGAGCTGGGACAGTACTGCACGTATTTGGAACTTATATACTAAGGTTATTCAGTCAGACACTATTAATTGCCCGTTCAGGATAGCTAAACCTGTGGCTGAAGTCAAAGATGTTGATTTCGGTCGGGTAATTGTTGGTGAAAATGTGGATTCAACAATCAAATCCTTATTTATGAATAAATCTGATTTCGCATTCAATATTAAAAAAATTGTACTGACAGGCTCTGACACAAACGATTTCCGCGTTGTAAACTTTTCTCCTGAAGCCCTTATTGATTCTCTTTCAGCTTTTAATTATGAAGTCATCTTTGAGCCATTGGACACCGGTAAGAGAACAGCCGAACTGATATTTTACTTTGGTAAAGATTCTCTCATAGCCCATCTTACAGGGAATGCGTTTAATCCTCCTTTGAAAGCACAATTGAACGAGATTTATTTCGATTCAGTCGAATTGGGCATGCACAGAGATACGACTATAGAAGCAATCGTAAAAAACATGAGTGACAGTTCTATTAATATAACTCAAATTTCCCTGCTTGGTTCTGACAGCCTTGATTTTCAAATTATAAACGGAAATAATCCCGGGCTAATTACACCGGGGGACTCTATATCAATGACTTTAAGGTTCGAGCCCCTGAGCCTAGGTTCAAAATCCGGTTTTTTATCATTCGAATACTTAGGCCGGGAGAGGACATGTGAAGTCAAATTGCTTGGCATAGGAATAGAGCCGAGAAAAGATTCAGCGATATTATACATACCCGATTATTCAGCATCTACAGGCAGTGTCATTACCGTTCAGGTTCTGCTTAAGGGAATCAGGGATTCCGTTCTTCTTTTCCGAATTGATTCAATCAAAGCGGATTTGTCTTTCAATTCCACACTGCTCGAACCATTAAGTTCTTTTCCTTCAGATAATATTCGGAATTATTTGCGTACAGTCTCGGTTGTTATGCCTTTCAGTAACAGGAAGGACAGCATTCTTGCTGAATTTCCGTTCAGGACAGGCTTGGGAAACGACACTGCTACTTCGCTCGAGTTGAAAAATGTTCAAATCATTGGCAGTAATAATTTAAGCCTGAAAGAACGTAACGGTTCATTTACACTAGATAATGTCTGCCGCAAAGGAGGTGACAGACTTTTTTTGCAGGACGGTTTCATTTCTCTCGGAAGAAACATCCCCAATCCTGTGAGCAATTATACTAAAATCAATTTCGAAGTTGCCGAAACAGGAGTAACAAAAATTTATTTAGTAGATATTCTTGGTAATAAAGTTAAAACAGTTGTCAATAAGGAGCTCAAACCTGGTGGTTATGAAATCGAAATTGACTGTACCGACTTGCCTTCCGGTGTCTATTCTTACATACTGCAAACACCTACTGTCCGTCTTGTTCGCCGAATGGATGTGAGTAAATAATTGACCATTAAAAAAATTTTCAGTATGAATGACATTGAAACTTCACACCTCAATTTAAAATGTATTCGAGGTCGCTTTCACTTTCCATGCGGACAGTTCTCGCCTTGCTTCCATCAGAGGGACCAACAACGCCTGCCATCTCGAGTTCGTCAATGATTTTACCGGCTCGTGCAAATCCTATTTTAAGTCTTCGCTGGAGCATCGAAATCGAACCCTGCTGATGTCTTATGACAAGTCTTGCCGCTTCTTCAAATAAGGGGTCACGGTCTTCAATGTCTGCTATACCTTCTCTCTGGCTTTTATCGGTTAAGCTGGGAAGCATGTATGGCTGTGAGTAGCCTTTCTGGTTTCCAATAAACTTACAAACAGCCTCGACTTCATCAGTGCTGAGATAAGCATTCTGAATTCTTATCGGCATTGGTGAACCACTTGGGAAGAAGAGCATGTCACCGTTTCCGATTAGTGCCTCGGCTCCGCTCATGTCGAGAATCGTTTTGGAATCTATTTTCGTTGCGACAGTATATGATATTCGTGACGGAAAATTTGCTTTGATAATACCGGTAATCACATCAACCGAAGGCCTTTGCGTTGCCACGACGAGATGAATACCAACGCCTCTCGCAAGCTGTGCAAGCCTTATCAGAGGGGCTTCGACTTCTTTTCCCGATGTCAGCATCAAATCGGCGAGTTCGTCAATAACAACAATAATAAAAGGCATTTCCTTATGTGCAATCCCGTTTCCTGAAAACAGTTTTCCTTCGGCGGCTTTCTTATTGTACTCGAATATGTTTCTCTGGCCTACGTCTGCTAAAATATCGTACCTTTTGTCCATCTCGGAACAAATCGCTTTCAATGCAATAACTGCATCCTCCGGGCTGGTTATTATCGTACTGTCTATGTCCGGGGATACGGCAAGGAAGTGATTCTCGAGAGCTTCATATTGTCTTAGTTCAACTTTCTTCGGGTCAATGATCACGAATTTAAGGTTTTTAGGGTGTAGCTTATAAATTAGAGAAGCTATTATTGTATTGATACCTATACTCTTCCCGGCACCGGTAGCACCAGCTATCAAAAGGTGAGGCATTCTGGCAAGGTCAGTTATAAATACTTCACCGGATATAGTTTTGCCGAGAGCAAGTGGAAGTTTGTACTCGCTTTGCTGAAATTTTACTGATTTAACAATACTTCCGAATCGGACAATCGAAGGTTTGTGGTTGGGAATTTCTATTCCAATTGTGCCTTTTCCGGGAATAGGAGCCTGAATTCTTATACCCCGGGCTTTGAGTGCCATAGCGATGTCGTCCGCGTAGCTTTCGATTTTGCTGATTTTTATGCCGGGTGCAGGCACAAACTCATAAAGAGTAACTACAGGTCCCGGAGTGACACTCAGGTTCTCGATTGAAATCTTAAAGGTTTCAAGCTTTTCCTGCAGAAGCCTTGCATTGAGCTTGAGTTCATCATCATCAATATGAGCTTTTTCTTCTTCGTAGGCAAGAAGATTAAATGAAGGTGGCTGATAATTAATATTTTCATCGAGAACAGAAGTAGAAATCGGGTAGACAGACTCGTTCTTTTCAACTTTCTCATCTTCATCACGTTGGCTTTGAACATCAATCGTGAGCGAAGTCTTCGGCAATTCTTCTGTCTTATCTTCGGCTGTTAAAGCTCTTTGGGTTATCTCTTTTTTTAGTTGAGCCAAAATATCAGGAACAGAATTCTTGTCCCGGGGAATGCCATACCGAGATGATTCATAAATAGGATCAGTTTCGTTTACATTTTTATCCAGCCTGTTTATAAAATCACGGCTTATATGATGAGCATAGTTTATATCATCATTAGACTTTTTTTCGAGTTTATTCTGAACTTCTGTTTTATGACCGTCGAAAGTCCTCACATTTGAAATATTGTTAAATTGTGAACCAAAAAAATTCGGCGACATATCTTGTTCAAAAGCCGGTTGCTTGTTTGTATCAAAATTTAGGTTTCGCCTTATAATTCTCACAGGCTCTTCGCTGTCATTCACGACAGGATTTTCATCAGTAACATTGTCGTAAAGTCCGGTATCATTTGTTTTTCCATGTATAATTTCAGGGTTAATATTATTGAGAAAACGTGAATCTATCATCTGATTCAAGTCTTCGACTTTTTCCTCAAGTCCGTCTGAAGTCTTTTTAAAAAACGGAAAGATTCTCGAGCTTACCGGTACAAGATACGGGGTTATGAGTGTGAAAACTTCTTTTAGGGCAATTCTATAAGTAATGTAAACTGTCAAAGCCATACCTGCTATGAATAATGATAAGGCTGGAATTTTACCTAATAAACCAACAACAGAACGGGCGGTAAATTCACCGACTGTTCCATACCATTGCCTCGCAAGTTCAGGGAACCATCCGAAATGCTGGAATGTTCCTACTGTCGCAGAAAACAGCATACCAAACACAAAATACGTAATCGTAACTTTAATGGTTCTATCATGAACAATATTTTTTTTAAAAATATCCTTTGCCCACATCAATATTATTAATGGAAGCAAAATCATAACATAACCGAGAGTGGAACTATATAGGAAATTAGCCAAAACAGCTCCTGCAATACCAAGCCAATTGTATGTCGAATTCATTTTGGCAATTGCTACGGCATTACCTGTGATAATACCCCAGAAATCTTTAATTGATATTTGAGCAGTAACCTCATCCTTGTGAGTATAGGATAATAGCGCAACGAACATCATTCCTGCAAATATAAATAGCAGTAATGATATTACTTTGACCTGCCAGGTATCTTTTAAATTAAGCTTTGGCTTATCTGAAATTGATGATTTGGCATTTTTTTGCCTTTTGGGATGATTATCCCGTCTGATTTCAGGTGGTTTAGTTTTTTCGTTATAAACGGTATTACCACCTGTCCGTTTGGGTTCTGCATGACGTATAACAACGCCTTCGGTTCCTGAATACATTTTTAACTCCAACTTTATGCTGCAAAAAGAAAGTCATGAAAATTAATAAAAATTTTAACAATGAGCAACGAATTTTTTTACTCTATCATTAATGACAATAGGAATAACCGGGTATAATTCCAAAGAAAGAGAAGTTAAAATATCCCTTTCAAATCCCAATCGCACAAGTTCCTGTGCATGCTCACTATTAATAATTGCCTCCATTAAATTTTGAGAATGATACTCAAATAATTGTTTTGCCATAATTGCATCATCTGACAACAAGCATTCTGAATTCTTATCGGCATTGGTGAAC
>DAHXMP010000113.1 GCA_027371665.1 Bacteroidota bacterium
GAAGGGGTGTTGAGAAGAGCTGGCCATACCGAAGCGGCTGTTGACCTGATGAGGCTTGCCGGATTGAAGCCTTGTTCCTGTAGGGCATAGGCTTTGACTTTATTAATTAAGCCTATTCCCCTTCCCTCCTGTCTCATGTAAAGTATGATGCCTTTGCCGAATTTTTCAATCATTTTCATTGCAGAATGAAGCTGAGGACCGCAATCGCACCTCAATGAACCGAAAACATCACCTGTAAGACATTCTGAGTGAACCCTTACTGGTACAGCTTCATCGGGCGACCATGAACCCTTAACGAGAGCAACATGCTCGAGCCCGTCAACAACATTAGCATAAACTCTTATATCAAATTCACCGAACTCAGACGGCAGTTTTGCTGTTGCTACACATTTTACCAAAAAGTCAGACCTCAGTCTGTAGGCTATCAAATCCTTTACGGTAATAATTTTGAAATTATATTTATCGGCAAGTTTCTCAAGGTCATCTCTTCGTGACATTGTTCCGTCATCATTCAGGACTTCGCACAGGACACCCATAGGCTTCAATCCGGCAAGCCTCATCAGGTCAACAGCCGCTTCGGTATGGCCAGCTCTTCTCAACACCCCTTCTTTTGCTGAAATAAGTGGAAAAATATGGCCGGGCCTTCCCAAATCATTCGGCTTTGTATCCCTGTCTGCTAAAGCTCTGACTGTTGCAGCCCTGTCAAAAGCAGAAATTCCGGTTGTCGTACCATGAACATAATCAACGGAAACGGTAAATTTTGTTCCGTGAAGTGCAGAACTGTCCCTTACCATGACATCGAGGTCGAGTTCCCTAGCTCTTCCTTCGGTAAGAGCAACACAGATTAAACCTTTTGCATAAGACGACATGAAATTTATAGCTTCGGGGGTTACTAATTCTGCCGCAACGACAATATCACCTTCGTTTTCCCTGTCCTCGTCGTCCATAACTATAATCATTTTACCACTGACAAGGTCTTGCAGTGCTTCTTCAATAGTATTCATATTTCAGCTTTATCAAATTTATTTGCGATACAACTTTCGCTTAAAATCAATCATATTATTTTGAAATCCGATATAATCAGGGGATTACTATTTTTTTTAAATGAATAATTACTTCTTTGCGGCAATTGCTGTTTTTTCAAAAGTCAATTTAACATTATCGGAAACCTGTAATACGATGCTTGGGCCGTCAATATCGGTAACAGTTCCGTGGATACCGGCAGTGGTAACAACTTTATCTCCGCGTTTAAGATTTTCGATCATCTTTTGGTGTTCTTTCTGACGTTTTTGTTGTGGCCGTATCATTAAGAAATACATAATGAGAATGACGGCACCAAACATTACAAGCATGGAAATAAGCGAACCGGAACCGCCTTGTCCCTGCGGTGCCATCGCAAAAATGTGATGTAAATTATTAAACATGAAAACTCCGTAAATATTAGAAATTATTTATCATTATTTTGATAGTTGTCTAAAAAAAACTTTTTCCATTGACGATATTCACCTGAAAGTATTTTCTGTCTTGCAGTTCTGACAAGCCATAAATAGAAAGCGATATTATGTTCTGTTGCAAGCTGTAACCCAAGTATTTCACCTGCAATGAACAAATGCCTGAGATATCCGAGGGAATAATTCCTGCTTGCATCGGAATTAATTGTTTCATCCACTGGTTCTTTTGCTAATTTATATACGGCATTACGTAAATTAATTTTTCCTCTTGTAGTGAAAAGCTGTCCGTTCCTGGCATTCCGTGTGGGAAGAACACAATCGAACATATCAATACCGAGTTCAATAGCTTCAAGAATATTTTCGGGTGTTCCAACTCCCATTAGGTATCTTGGTTTGTCAATAGGTAATTTATTTGTTGATACATCAATGATATGATACATTGTTTCTGCCGGTTCACCTACAGAGAGACCTCCAATAGCATAGCCGTCGAATCCGATATTTGTCATTTTTTCAATGTAGTTTTCCCTGATATCTTCAAACATACTGCCCTGTCCTATGGCAAAAAGAAATTGTTTTCTTCCGTAATGAGGCTCGCTTTCACTGAAATGAATTTTTGACCTTTCTGCCCAGTTTATTGATAGTTCTGTTGATTTGACGGCTTCACCGGGTGTAGCCGGATATGGTGTGCATTCATCAAGTACCATAATAATATCCGAACCGAGTTCCCTTTGAATATCAATGACATTTTCAGGTGAAAAAAAATGCCTTGAACCGTCAATATGTGATTGGAATTCAACTCCCCCAACTGAGAGCTTTCTCAAATCTTTTAAAGAAAATACCTGGTAACCTCCGCTATCAGTCAAAATAGCAGGGTCCCAATTCATGAATTTATGCAGTCCCCCGAATTGCTCTATAACATATGAACCGGGTCGTAAATACAGGTGATAAGTGTTTCCCAGAATTATCTGCACTCTAAGCTCATGAAGAATTCTCCTGCTGACAGCTTTAACGGTTCCTTGAGTACCTACAGGCATAAAAACCGGTGTGGGAATTTCTATACCATTCAGATTGAGGACACCTGCTCTTGCCCTGGAATTTGTATCCGAATGAACAACATTAAAAAGCATCAAAATTAGAATTAATGGGATAAACCTGATAAATTAAATTTCAATTTCTGTATAATTTTATTTGCAAAATTGATTAGTAGCAGAGAAATTGATATACCGACACAATCTGCAAGCCAATCAAAAAAGTCAGGGTCCCTCCCTGGAACAAACGACTGATGTATTTCATCGGAGACTGCAAATAAAGCACCAAAGAGCAGAACGAACCAGACAGCCCTTTTCACAGTTATATTATTAAAACCTCCCAGAAACATTAACTGCTTCTGATATGCTTATTTGTTTAAAAGCCGTAATTAACAGGAAAAGAGATTTTTCGCTCGATTATTATGAAACACATTTTAAAAAACAAAAATCATACAACTCAAAAAAAGAATTTAAGAGGTAATATGAATTCTATATATAAATTAATATTTATTGCACCGGCTATCTTAGCGTCATTGGCTATTATTGTTGTATCGCACATGTCACATCCGCCGGTTTTGAATTTAGGATTTGAATGGAGCGATAAATTGCAGCATATGGCGGCTTATTTTATTTATGGTTTGTCGTTAATAGTATTGTTTCTGGGAGGTTTTAATAATATAACTGTGAAAAGGGCTGTCTGGTTCGTTCTGCTC
>DAHXMP010000116.1 GCA_027371665.1 Bacteroidota bacterium
TGGAAAAGATGTTTTCAACCAGGTTATAAAAGAAGACGAACTGCATGTCATCGGCAAAGCAAATGTATTCGATATTAATAAAAATGATAATGGCATGACATTCAAAATTTCTTCCATTGCCTGCCTGCTTTTGTGATTCCAGTTTTCCTGGATCTGATAACCAATTTCTTCTTTAAACTCATCAACCGTGCTTAGTTTGCCGTTGGTATAAGCTGATACAAATTCGTTGTTGATATCTTCCGGGACAATTTTTTTAATATTTGAAACCTCAACAATATATGTTTTATCGGGGGCATTCGGGTCAGATTCTTTAGGCTTAAAATTAAATGTATCCCCATTTTTAGAATTTAGTAATAATGACTTCATTTCGGGCATTATTGTTTCACTTGCAAGATAGACATTAGTTTCTATAGGCTTTTCACCGATAATCGGAACATTTGTTTCAGCATCAACTTCAGTCAATTTTAATGATGCTATATGATACTCATCGCTAATTGAATCGTCGGGTTCCAGTTTTCCAGTGTTAATAGAAATTTTATTTAATTCTTCCTGTACTTCCTCGTCAGAAACCGTATATACAGGCTCATCAATTGTCAAACCCCGGTAATCAGAAAGCACGAAGTCAGGCAGGACATCGTAAGAAATTTTGAATGTCATGCCATTATCATTTTTATTAATATCGAATACATTTGCTTTGCCGATGACATGCAGTTCGTCTTCTTTTATAACCTGGTTGAAAACATCTTTTCCAATATCTTCTATTGCCGCAGCTTCAATACGTTTTCCATAGTATTGTTTGATTACATTTACGGGTACTTTGCCTTTTCTGAAACCTTTAAAGTCTATCTCTTTTTGGGCTTCTTTGTATGCCTTATCGAAATGCGGCTTCAATTCATCATTTGTTAAAGAAATTTCAATTTCACGTTTGCATCCTTCAAGCTCTGTAATTTTTCTTTCCAAATTAAACCTGTCATTATTAATTGTTAAATCATAAGTTAAGTGCGGACGAAGAGACTCGAACTCCCACGAATTGCTTCACCAGATCCTAAGTCTGGCGCGTCTACCAATTCCGCCACGTCCGCATGATTAAAATTACAAAATTACGAATTTCTTGCTATATTTTTGATATTGGCGCTCTTAATCTCTATTAATTTGAAGTAATAAAGGTATGTGATATAATTGTTGATTAAATTTTTTTTATCTTCAACTTTTTTATTTTTGTAAACTAATTGTCCAATTATTAAGAATTTGTATTTGCAAAACAGAAAAAAAGTCATCATTGTCGGAGCTGGAGTTGCAGGCATTGCTTCTGCTATTGAGCTTGCTGAATCGGGTATCGAAGTGCATATTATTGAGAGCCGTTCCTTTATTGGCGGCAGAATGTATTCTTTTCAAGATGATTCAACAGGAGAATGGTTGGATAACGGACAGCACATTATGATTGGTGCTTATGAGAATTTTTTCAGAATACTTAAAACACTTGGGACATCCGACCTAATAAGATGTCAAAAAAAACTATCTGTTCCATTTATTGATATTGATGGTATAAAATCAAACTTTAGTTCTGTTCTGTTTCCCGGTATGCCCGGATTAGTTTTTGGATTTTTAAGAATGAAAGAAGTAGTTTTTAAATCCAGAATAAATGCCATTAAGCTGTTGAAAAAAATTATTGTAAATAAAATTGAAATTGCTGATAAAACGGTTAAGAATGTACTTAAAGAAAATAACCAGCGAGATGATATCATTAAACGTTTTTGGGAACCTTTATCTCTTGCTGTTTTAAACTCACCACCTGAACTTGTTTCAGCAAAACTCCTTACTGAAGTTCTTAAAAAAGCTACGTCAAAAGGAAATTTTTCCGCATGCCTGTGTTTTCCTAAAGTCCCTTTATCTGAATTAATCGAGCCATTTAAGAGTTGGCTCGAGTTAAAAGGTGGAAAAATTCTATATAGAACACCTGTGGATAAAATATTAATTGAAAATCATAATGCTTCTGTATTACTTATCAATGGTGAACATATTGAAGCCGATGCTATTATATCATGCGTTCCACATCACGTACTTATAAGAATGCTGCCAGGTAACCTGAAAAACCATAATATTTTTCAGGCTTTAAATTTATTCAATTATTCAGCAATTATTTCTATCTATTTATGGTTGAATAAAGAAATCATTCAAATACCATTTATGGGTATGCTCGGAACGACAACTCAATGGATTTTTAACAAAAGGATTTTATGCCGGGCAGATGAAAAAGCTGAAAAAGAATACCTGCCACACTATGCTCTCACGATAAGCGGGGCTTATGATTTGACTGAAATATCTTCTGAAAATATAGCACAAAAATGCTTCAGTGAAATAAAAAAATCATTTAATTTCTCCGACGATTTAATACTTTTAAATTGGAAAGTTATTAAAGAAAAAAGAGCAACATTCATAGCAAGTCCTGAAATAGAATCTCTAAGGTTAAAAAGTACTACTCCTGTAAAAAATTTCTTTTTAGGTGGTGACTGGACTGATACCGGTTTACCAGCCACTCTTGAAGGGGCTGCTCTCAGCGGATATAAAGCTGCAAAAAAAGCGATTGAATTTTTAAATAATGGTATTTCTTCTTAAATCAAAATTCATGACATTTTATTTAGCTGCAATTTCAAATAATTGAATTAGTGTTTTTCTTCTCATTTTATGTTTATCATAGGGCAGATAAAGAATAAAAAAATTTTATCTGAGGATTTATAGAAATTCATGGACAAGCAATGGAGTAGATAAATTATTAAAAATATTTTACGATAATGAATGGCAAACATTATAGTATTCATTTTTCCGGATGTTTAATTCGGTGGCTAAAGCTGAAGGTAGAATAGATAGTAAAGAAAAGAAAGCATTAAACCGGTTGACTCATAATTCCTCTATGCTTGAAAGTGATTTGGCAAGAGATGTAGTTTCAGCTATAAATGAAAATTTAGATGAAGTTCGGTTCAAATTAGAAAATGATAAACGAGAAATAATTGACGGACTGCGTGAATTTGCTGATTTATTAAAAAAAAAGGTTACCCCCTAATACAGCTGTTAATTTCAAAAAAACTCTTATAGCAATCGGATTCTATATAGCTAATGCTTCCATGATATGGTTCGGTTCAAATATTTGTTCTGAAGAGAGTATTGCTATCAAACTCGCCGGGTTTAACTGGCGATTAAATTCAGTAGATTTGGAAGGTGCTCCTTCAATTAATAATATATACGACAAGTTAAAATAATTAAAGCTCACTGATTTTTTTCAGGATAATAAGACTACATCCATCTTTACTCATTGTTGGAAATGATTCTTCACTGCCATCATTTAAAAGAATCGTAATTGTATTATCATCTCCACGGAAACCGCTTCCGGGCTTATTGGATGAATTAACTACAAGCATGTCGCAATTTTTTTCTTTTAACTTCTTCCATCCGTTTTCAATATCATTATTGCTTTCAAGGGCAAAACCGACTAACTTTTGCATTTCATTTTTTTCTGAACCGAGAGATGCAAGAATATCGTTTGTGGATTGAAGTTCCAATATTAATTTTTCTCCAATTTCGGTTTTCTTCAGTTTGCCATTGAAAGGATTTACAGTTGTGTAATCGGCAACAGCTGCCGCCATAATTGCAATATCGCATTTATAAAATTCATTAAAAACAGCATCATACATTTCATCTGCCGATTCCACATCAATTTTAACGATACCTTCCGGTGATGGAATTGATACAGGCCCTGAAACAAGGATAACGTTTGCTCCAGCCTTTTGTGCCTGGCGTGCAAGCGCATACCCCATTTTACCGGAAGAATAATTTGATATAAATCTTACATCGTCAATTTTTTCATAAGTAGGACCGGCTGAAATAAGAATAGTTTTGCCTTTAAGAAAATTTTCCTTAAGGTTTAAATCGTTTTTCATTTTTGTTAATTCAAGCTCTGCTGTCCATTTAGCTTTTTCGATTTTATCTTCTAACGAAGAAAATTTTTGATCGGTCTTAACTAAAATATCCGATTCAAAACTCTGAGTATCGGCTAATTGCCTTTTGTTAGGGATGATTCCTGACAAAGTATTTACGATATATTCAATAAGAACATCAACTTCCGGCATTCTTCCCGAACCTGTAAAACCGCTCGATAATTCTCCTTCAGCAGGAGGGATGATTATAATGCCATATTTTTCAAGTAATGCTATGTTTCTCCGGGTTGAAGGATTCATCCACATCGTCGTATCCATTGCAGGAGAAATTAATAATGGAATTTGCAGAGGAAGTGCGGTAGCAACAACAGATAATGCCGTATCGCAAATCCCGTTAGCAAGCTTGCCGAGCGTAGTTGCCGAGCAGGGTGCGATTAACATTAAATCGCAAACGTGTGCGGTATGTATATGCCAAGCTCCACCAGATTGTATATCCCCGGAAAACATTTCAACGATGACAGGATTTCGGGATAAATTTTCTAATGTCAGGGGAGTAACAAATTTGCAGGCAGACGGTGTCATAATGACATTAACATCGGCTCCGGCTTTGACAAGTTCCCTAACGAGAAGCTGGCTCTTATAAGCTGCAATCGAACCTGTAATGCCAAGAATAATTCTTTTGTTTTTAAGAATAGCATTCATAAACTTATACCATATATGATTACATAAATGTAAATTTATGAATTTTTTCCATTATGATAAGATTTAAAACATTCCGTTTTAAAAAAAATTAAATAAATTTGTAACATTATATTATTACAAACCCTGAAATATTTTTGAATTTATCTATGAGTATAGTAGCAATAGTAGGCAGGCCCAATGTAGGGAAATCAACACTTTTTAACAGAATCGTCGGTGGCAGACAAGCTATTGTTGAAGATACTCCAGGTGTAACAAGAGACAGAATCTATAGAGAAACGGAATGGAACGGAAAAAATTTTATTTTGATTGATACCGGGGGTTTTGTCCCTGGCAGTGAAAATAAAATCGAAAAAGCAATTAGGGAACAGGCTTTTATTGCAATTGATGAAGCTGATGCCATTATTTTTATTTGTGACGGCAGAGACGGTGTCACACCTTTCGACCTCGATATTGCCAAAATTTTAAGGAACTCTGATAAACCGATTACTCTTGTGATAAATAAATGCGACAACTCAGTTATGGATGCTTATTCTTTTGAGTTTCATTCACTTGGAATTGGGGAGCCTTTTCCGATATCATCTGCTAACGGGAGAGGTACAGGAGATTTTCTCGATGATGTTACTTCCCGTCTGAAAATTTCAGATGATATTTTAGAAGATGAAAGACTTAAAATTGCGATTGTAGGTAGGCCTAATGTAGGGAAATCTAGTATAGTAAATGGATTATTGGGTAGAGAAAGGTCTATTGTTACAGATATTCCGGGTACAACAAGAGATGCTATTGACAGTACGGTAAAATATTATGGTGAAGAGATTGTTCTGATTGATACTGCCGGTTTGAGAAAGAGAAGCCATGTTAAAGAAAATATCGAATTATTCAGCACAATGAGGACTCTCAGAGCTATTGAAAGATGTGACGTTGGCATAGTTGTGCTGGATGCCACAAGGGGATTAGAAGAGCAGGATAAAAAAATTATCAACCATGTTACCGATGAAAGAAAAGGTATATTGGTTGTTGTCAATAAATGGGATTTAATCGAAAAGGATAGTAATACAGCAGATGTATTTACTGAAAATATTAAAGCTTTAATGAAAACTCATGATTATGTCCCTGTTATTTATGTGTCTGCATTGACAAAACAAAGATTAACCAAAATTATTGAAATCTCACTGCAAATAAATAATAGAAGAAAATCTCATATTTCTACTGCTAAATTGAATAAAATATTTTTACCCGAACTTGACAGGGTGCATCCTCCTTCAATACAAGGTAAAGACCTGAGAATTAATTATATCACACAGGTTAAAACCGAACCACCTGTCTTTACTTTCTTCTGCAATCAGCCTCATTTAATTCCCGAATCTTACAAGAGATTTATGGAGAGATTATTAAGAGAAAAATTCGACCTTACGGGTACTCCTGTATCTTTTATTTTCCGCAGAAAAAATAAAAAATGGGAAGAAAATAATTTTGATAATTAAAGTTTTATGAACTTTAATTGTTAATTAAAATCAAGAATTTTATAAACACTTATTGTTACGTTTGGTTGGTCATCGGTACTTTTTGATTTTGACTTTCTGGAATATTTTGTCTGTAACCTATCTTCTTCGAAAATCGTATGTCCTTTAGGTATTTTCAGTTCATCGAATTTTTTTAATAGTTCATCATATCTTTCCTTTGAAAATACCGATAGCAGTTCGCTTTCGGATACTCTGATGGTTTTGGTTCTTGTTCTTCCTCTTTTGTCAGTGTACTGAACTTTTTTTCTTGAACTTTTAAAATAAGAATCTTTAGAAGAAATTGTAATTTTCAAATTTATGTGAGGATTCATATCCATGAAAAATTTTAACTCTTTTAATTTATCAGATGAATTTTGTAGGATGTCTTTGCTGTTAGCTTCAAATATTTTTAAAGTGAAAAGGTTCATATCGAGTGTTATTTTTCTGAGATAATAATTCCTTCTGATTTCGGCATATATCTGACTTTCCGGCAGTTCAAAACTTGCAGGAGGTTCAACAACAATGTAATTCCTGACAGCAAAATAATAACTGTCTCCCGAGTTCAAAACTACCTGGTAAGAGCCATCAGAAACACTTGACTGGCTTTGATTTTTTTTCCCGGCGGAATTAAAGAATCTAAAAGTTGTTCCAATTGGTTCTCCCGTGTCTTTATCAAGCAATTTGCCCTGGAACAACACAACTGCACCAAAAAGTTTTGCCTGGAATGAAAACAGGATGACAACTGAAATGAAAAAAATTAATTTCCTGAAATAAAAAGCTGTTTTCTTGTATTTATAGTGCATATCATTATCTTAAAGATTGAACAACTAAATTAAAATACCACAATTAACGTAATCGGCAAAATATTATTGAAAAGCTGATTTTTGCTTTTATTTTATCATAAAAATTAATATCGGATATTTTTTTTTGACTCCGAGTCGCAATAAGCCTTATATTTTATTCTTCCCTGATTGATTGTGATATTACAGTGTGTGAAGCCCTGTGAGCCGGATATAATGCCGCTGAAAGAGATAGTATCATAGATATGGTGCACACGATGATAATATCCATAGTATGAATTGATACCGGTATTGCCTGGATTAAAAATTTACTTGCGTCGAGCCTGAATATACCATATCTAATTTGTAAATAACATAGGCCCAATCCGAGAACTGCTCCTATGAATGTACTTAATAAACCGATAACAATTCCCTCGTAAATATAAATTTTCTTAATTAATGAGTCTGTTGCACCTATTGCTTTCAATATGCCTATATCTGCTCTTTTTTCGATTACAGTCATTGAAAGAGATGCAAGGACATTGAATGCGGCAATCACGACTATTAAGGTTAGAATAATAAATGAAGCATATCTTTCAAATTGCATAATATTATATAATTCCTTATGAAGGTCATACCAGCTTTGTACGATTACCCGATTTGGTAATAATTGTTTTAATTTTTGTTTAACATTATTTGTTTTATCAATCGAATAAAGCCTGATATCTATGCTTGAAGCAGTTCCTTTTGGTGGATTAAATAATGATTCACCTGTTTCATAGTCAGTGTATGCATAATTCTCATCATACTCTTTTGAATTTGTCTGGAAAATTCCTGTAACTATAACCTGTGCTTCTTCGGAACCTGAAAAAGTCCTTATTGATTTTTCAATTAATAAAGGTGATGCTAAAGAAACAGTATCACCGGGTAAAGCTTTTAGTTTGTCTGATAGTGCAGTTCCTATTACAATTCCCGGTAAACCTTTGTTATCGGATAGTTCAAAATTTCCAATAATTACTTTTTCTGCTATTCCTGAAACATATCCTATTTCACTTTGCTTAACGGCATTCAGGGTTATAACATTTATACTTTTATGTCTTATAGCGACGATTCTTCCCTGTAGAATTGTTGAGGAAGCTTTTATTTGCGGAATCTTTTGAATTTTTATTTCCAATGAACCTGCATCGTCTAACCATGCTCCTTCCCGGGCTGTAATCCTTATATGCGGGTCAAAACCAATAAGCTGTCCTTCTGCGAATTCCCTGAAACCATTAAAGATAGAAGTAACGCATATTATTGCCGCAACTCCAATCATAATACCGATTATTGATATTATGGATATAACGGTAATAAAATGGAATGACCTGACCGTAAATATATATCTTAAGGCTGTTTTTAAAGGAAATATTATTGAATTCTTTTTATTTCTTTTCATCTTTTCCGAATTTTCATTTTATCATAATGCAATTAAATGAATATTTCCATAAAAATTGCGTGGAAAATTAAACCATAATTATGTGATATGCGAAAAATGGAGGTACAATTTGATATTAAACTTTAGAAAAGAAATTGATTGTCTATTTTTGGGGAATAAACAATGGAATAATTGAAGTTACAATTTCATCAATACATTCCATCACTTTATCCTCTTTCTTAAAAATATCCTTAGCATGGTACTTCTGATTTGCAAGTTTGGTTCTAACGTTATAGGCATAACAATCAATCAGAAAAGTCCCTGCATTAATATTAAAATTTCCCATGACAACCCATTTAATATTCAGCATTTTTGCAGCTTTCCACATGTCTGACTGATATTCGGGATTGTTTGGGTCAAGATTCAATTCGGCAAGAAGGCTTTCTATTGAATCCGAAGGTACAATATCAAAATACTTCTTATCCGGGTCTATCTTAAATAATGCCTTAGTCAGCGAATCCTGGAATTTATAGCACCAGATATTAAATTTAAAGTTTCCGTCTTTGTTCATGAACGGGAACACTGCAATTCTTGTCTGGGCTGTTAAAGAATGAGTAAAAATCAGGAATGAAAAAAATAACAATAATGGAAATAACTTTTTCATGTTCTTCCCTTTAAAATTAATTAAAACTAATCAGGTATTTTCAATCTCTTTTTTAATGTTTATGAAAGATTGCTTTAATTTTGGACCCATCTGAACAGCATTTTCCCAGTCCTTGTTTTTTGCATATCCCATGAGTTCTATACCCAGGGCAGCGATTTCATCAAGACCGAATTGGAAACAGGAACCTTTCAGAGTATGACCGAATCTGTACAGCTCATCTGAGTTCTTAGCTTGAATCAATTCGTCAAATTGAGCATCTATATCCTGAATCCATGTATCAACAAACTCCGGTAATAACTCCAATACAAAAGGGTCATTTGGTAATTGCACAATTAATTCCTTTAAAAATGAAAAAAATAAATTTTTGGCACCATAAAGAAAACTGTAAGCCGGATTTTGTCTTGGAAATGTTTGTAGAACAAAGGCCGAGGCAGCCATCAATCTGGAAACAGTGTCACCACTGCCTTCAAGCAGCCTACCCGGAAACGGGGGATATAAATCCGATTGAGCGAACAGCTCTTTATTTGTTGTAACAAATCCGTTTTCTTATTTGGCTTTGCTCCATGCAGGGTTTGCAATGCCGTTCCGATCACTCGGAACGCGGTAAGCTCTTGCCTTGCCTTTTCACCCTTACCTCCTGCTCCCTATAATGGGACGGATCGGCGGTTTGTTTTCTGTTGCACTTTCCGTCTTCCTGCTTTTACGGCAGGAAGCCTTCGTGTTACGAAGTGCATTGTTCTTTGGAGTTCGGACTTTCCTCACCTTTTATAAGATGCGGCTGCCCGTTCTCTTTTGATGCCTGATATAAAGAACATTTTCACAAATGATAAATAATTAGTAATTAATTATATTTTGTGATTGATAATTTTTTTTAATTTAATAAAATTCTTTTGATAATTTAAATTGTATCTGCAAACAAGATATTATTTTGACAACCCAGATAAAACTAAAATGTCGTCGAATCAATATCAATATCTTCAGGGTAAAGAATTCTTCCGCAGTTCTCGCAAAAAAACAATTGGTCAAGATTATTTCTGATTTCGACGATTTTCTGCGGTGGTACAGCGCTAAAACAACCGGAACAGCTGTTTCTTCTTACCCTGACAGCGGCATCCTTAGTATGCTCCCTGACCCGGTTGTAATCTTTCATGAATTCTTTACTGATTTTTTTCTGAGTGTCTTTTCTCTTTTTACGTAAATTAACGACATCTTCATTCTGGTCGTTGCTAATCTGCTCATACTCGGTTTCAATATCCTCGAGTTCTGTCTTAATATCGGTTACTTCCTTTTTCTGTTCTTCTATTTTTGCAATTAAATTTTCCTCCCTGACGCCTGTACTTCTGAGTTCAGTTGAAAGCTTGGAATATTCATCCCTGATATTTTCAATTTCACGGGTAATAGCGTCGAATTCCTTATTGTTTCTGACGAGGAACTGTTGTTTTGAAAGTTTTTCTTCTTGGGTTTTGAGTGATGTGAGTTTATTCTTGGCACTGGAGGCAAATTTTTTATTTTCAGCGAGAATGTTTTCAGATTCTTTTAATCGTATTTTTGCATCGTCGAGCCTCGATTTTATTTTTTTTATTCTTTCGGGAAGGTCGCCATACTCTTCACTCAAATCGTCTAGTTCCCTGTCTATAACTGAGAGCAAGGCTACGTTGTAAATTGGAGATTCCATGTAATCATCACCATATATTTAGTTGTTATTTATTAAATAATTTTTTTGTAATCTGATATATTTTTCTGTATCCGGAAAATATCTTACCGGATTTGTAAAAACATTTGATAAATTAATTTTAATATCTCTTTCGGTTTTTAATTCATGTTTCAGGAGCTTAAGTAGTCCATTCGGTACAAATTGTTCCATCTCATAGTGACCGGGGTCAATTAACATCATTTTTCCGTTAGCTTCATGGAAATGGTGATAAGAAATATCAGCCGTTATAAATGCATCTACACCTGCATTAATAGCATTTTGTATAAACATAGAGCCGCTTCCCCCAACGATAGCTATAGTTTTAATTTTTTTCGTGTCGTTCCACGGTGAATGTCTTATCGGTGAATTACAAATTTTTTGAACAGAATTTAAAAGTTCTCTTCCGGTAACCGGCTTTTTGGGTTTAGCAATAATACCCATTCCTTTGTTTTTGAATTTCGGATTTTGAACCAGAAAATCAATTGTTTCCAAATTTAATCTATCTGCCAGAAGTCTGGAAGTACCTTCAGAATATGAATCGAAATTTGTGTGAACTACAATAAGTGATATGGAATTTTTGATAAGTGTGGAACTTAACGTCCCGACTCTTGAATCTTCTGAAATTGACAATAAAGGATGATATATTAATGGGTGAAAACAAATGATACATTCTGTTTTTTTTGATATGGCTTCTTTTATGACGTAATCGTCAATTTCCATCGTTATTAGAATTTTAGATATATTTTTTCTTCCTCCCTGGATTTGTAATCCGATTCTGTCTTCCTCCATTCCCGAAACCGGGGGCAATACTTCTTCGATAATTTTCAATAAACGTTCAATCCTCATCAATACGTCTCATTTGTATATGCGTTAGCAGCCATCAAAATCCTTTTTTCTATTTTTGAACCTGGTTAAACTTCAAAAATACAAAAGTTAAATTTTTCTTACAATTTTTATAAAATGTAAAAC
>DAHXMP010000121.1 GCA_027371665.1 Bacteroidota bacterium
TATCGAAATGATGATTGTCCGCATAATTGCTGAATGTGCCGCCCCATCGCCATCCTCGTTTCAGAAATTCCTTCACTACAAAATTATTAGCAGAAAAAGTTCCGGGTTTGCTTGTATCATATTTTGCTTTCTAACGCAGAAACATTTAACATATTATTATAATTTTTTGAAATGAGCAAAGGAAAAGGAAAACAATTTTCTAATAACAGGCAGCTGCACTCCCCTCAGGGAAAACCTACAAGACAGCCTCAGCAGCGTTCCGAAGAATCCAAACCATCAAAAATAAAAATGGAACAGCCTGCTTCTTTTCCCGAAGGTCCAAAATTCGAGTGGAGTTTCAAAAATCCGAAATTCAGGGCTTCCCTGCTATTTGCAATTTCTGTTATCGCTTTCCTTTTCGTCTGGAAACAAACGGAAGTTAAATCCATTGACCCCTGGTACGAAGCCTATTTCATGGTTGATTCCTCGATGAAAGTTGATGACCCGATTCTAAAACGTCAGCTTCTGAACGATGGCGGAGAAAGACTCCTTGAGCTAACAAAAAAATATCCATATCATGCAAAGCTTCATCTTCTTTTGGGCATTTATTACGAAGTTGCCGCCAAATGGGACTCTGCCATTGTCCAGCAAAAAGAAGCCATGAAACTCGGTGCAGGAGGTTCAATCAATCCCATTACACAGGACGCCGCCCGACAACTGCTCATTTCATATCTTAACAAATCCAACGGGCAAATGGAAGAAGGTAATTTCATAGCAGCCAGAAACACAATTGATGAAGCAATATCTCTGAATTTTAACAGTCCGGACCTTCTTAATCAGATAGCTGTAATTTTTCACCGCCAGGGCAACCTTGACAGTGCCGCTTATTATTATGAAAAAGTTTTGGCAATTGCTCCACACCATCAGTCTGCATCTGCTAATCTCGGAATGATTTTTTTCATAGATGGTAACAATTTATATAAATCCGGAAGGCTCGACCAGGCTGTTCTTAAATATCAACGGTCAATTCAGCTTTCCCCCTCGAATCCCGATGCATATATAAACCTCGGTTACATTTACATTCAGCAGAACAAACTCAAAGATGCAATCACCGAATTTCAAAAGTCCCTCGAACTCAAGCCCAACGATAAAAACGCCATCCGCGGCTTGATTACATGCTACAAAAAAACGGGCGAAAACACCTTAGCCAACGAGTTAATGAAAAAATACGGCATAATACAATAATACAAATTTCCTTTCTTGAGAGGGGATTTAAGGGATGTGTAAATATCCCCTTGTAAACAGGTTCATTCCCCCTTCACCACTTTCAGAAACTTCACATCGCTGCCACACCTGACCGCAACTATATAAAAGCCAGGGCTTAGCCCCGAACCCGGATTTATTGAACTTTGATGTTTCCCTGCATCAATAGAACCAAGCCTTTTTGAATATATTTTATTGCCGAGAATATCGTATAAATCAATACTCACCTTTGTTGGTTCAGAATTTGAAAATTCTATAATAAAATAACCAGAAAATGGGTTAGGACTAATTTTTATTGGGTAATCGGCTTTTTTTTCTGCTATTCCGTTTATTCCAAAATCGCTGAGTTTAGCTCTGAAAATACCTCCTGTATTAGTACCAGCAAATATATATTCTCCGTTTATTGCTAAGCACCTTACAAAATGGTCCGTTAAACCATTGTTTTTTGCAATCCAATTATTACCTAAGTCTGTTGAAAGAAAAATACCACCATAAATAGTACCAGCAAAAATATTACTATCCTTTATAACAATACAATATACATTTGTATCTGTTAATCCTGTGTTTTTCGCTGCCCAGCTATTGGCACTATCAATTGAAATAAAAATTCCACCACCGGTACATATATAAATACTATCACTGGTTATTGCTATTGAATATACCCAACTATTAGTTAAGCCAATACTTTTCTGTAACCAATTACCTCCATTATCAGTTGAAAGAAATACACCATTACCACCTACACCAGCAAAAATATTATTTCCATTTATAGCTAATGTATTAATATATGCATAAGGTAACTCGCTAAATTTTGAAATCCATGTATTGCCATTATCACTTGATAAATAAAAACCCCTTCCTTCGGTTCCAACGAATATAATAGAATCTCTCGATGCTAATGACAATACCATAATATCACTTATACTATCATTTATAGCAATCCAACTGTTCCCGTTATCTGTTGAAAGAAAAATACCACCACCATAGGAACCGGCAATTATATAATCTCCCAAAATAGTAAAAGCAGTAAAAATTGGATATGTTAACCCAGAATCTTTTTCGAGCCAATTATTTCCATAATCTGTTGAAATATATATATAATTATTTGTTCCTGCAAAAATAATAGAATCTTTTACTATCATTGCTGAAACATGATTTGTATTTAATCCATTATTACATGGCACCCACTGGGCATAATTCAATGAATTTGATATTAACATCATAAAAATAGCTAGAATAAAAAATTTAATTTTTTTCATTTTATCACCATTTCATTTTACAATTAATTTAGTTTAAATTTATTATTTTAATTTAAATCACTTAATCACAGTAAATGGTACTGTATATCTTTCACTTCCGGCATCAAGAACAATAAAATATTTACCTGATGTTATAAGCTTAGTTCTGCTACTAATTCTTTTAACTGACTGTTTTCCCTTCTCATATCGCTTACCTCGCTACTGTTAGCCTGTCTGCTTGTATCACCGTTAAGCCTTCGTTTGCCTGCTTCCAAAAAGTCTTTGCTCCACTTGTAGTATATGTTCGGGTTAATACCCTCACGTCTGCAAAGCTCGGCTATGCTGGTTTCTCCTTTTAATCCTTCAAGTACAATCCGAATTTTTTCTTCTGAATTATACCTTTTTGATGTATTCCTTTTTATTTCTCTAAGAATACTGTGGGTGTTAGTTCTCTCTTCCATTTTTTTCTCCTTTTGGATATTTATGTTTAAGAAAACTATCTAAGAAATTTTATGCCATTTTGGTATACTTAATTCTGAATGGGGACAGGTATGCCATCACAAATAGGTGGTTGGACAGGAGGTGGAGGCTTACAAATTTCATTATGCATTAACTTATACCAATCAGTTTCATTAATGTAAGGAGCTACTGGTCCTGCTTGTGGCCCAGTCGCACATCCTACTGTTACAAATGTCGGCGGCTGAGAATATAGAGAAATGAAAAAAGAAAATAATGATACTAAACTAATGATAATAATTGAATAAAATTTCATAGTTTGTCTCGTAAAATTTGAAACAAATTGATTAAATCAATTCTAAACTCTACACAATCTATTTATATTATTATGAATTTTTACATCCATAAAATTATTATCATTTAAGCATTCAATAGCAAAGCTAACTTAAAAAAATATAATATGCAAATATTTTTTTTCAATTAAAACGATACTTCAATATTATCAATAAGTTATGAAGATAAAAATTTTTTCTATAGAAATAAATTTTGAACAAATGTCATACTGAGCGTAGTCGAAGTGTGCCATTATTATGTACAACCCCACAGTCTTTGATTCCTCCTTCGACTCCGCTCAGTATGACATTGCTAAGACTGACATCCTAAATCCGTGTTATCCTTTAATCTGTCAAATCCGCGATTCTGAACGTTTTCTTGCCTTGCCTTTGTTCAGTTCGGCAAACTCTAATAATTCTCTTCCTTTAACTGGAAATATGCCTTAGGATGCAGGCAAGCGGGGCATTTCTCAGGCGGGGCATCGCCCTCGTGTATATAGCCGCAAACCCTGCACTGCCAGAAAACCTTGCCATCCTTCTTGAAAACGGTGCCATCCTCGATGTTCTTCAGAAGTTTCAAATATCTCGTCTCATGCTCTTTCTCGACTTTGGCAATTAATTTGAATTTGGCTGCAATCTCCGGGAAACCCTCGTTTCTTGCTGTTTCGGAGAACATAGGATAAAGTTCCGTCCATTCCTCGTTCTCGCCTGCGGCGGCAGCCTTGAGGTTTTCGGCTGTCGTTCCGATTTTTCCCGCAGGATATATTGCCGTAATCTCGACAGGCCTTCCCTCCAAAAACCTGAAGAACTGCTTCGCATGAGACCTTTCATTATCGGCGGTCTCCAGGAAAATAGCCGCAATCTGCTCGTAGCCTTCCTTCTTTGCTTCCTTTGCAAAAAATTCGTACCTGTTCCTCGCTTGCGATTCACCCGCAAATGCTTTCAGTAAATTCTGTTCCGTCTTGGAACCTGCTAACTCTTTCATAATTTCTCCTTTTCTTTAATAAATATAAAAAATAAAAAAAATACTCAAATTCATGGTTTCCCCCTTTGAAAAAGGGGGACTTGCACCCGCGTTATATTTAACCATTGGTTCTTCATTATATCGAATACATATAATAAATCTTCCTTTTGATGTTCAATCCCTACGGGATTGTAAAGTGATATCCTATCATAGTATTACAAATATTCAATAACTACGTGATTTGTTTCTATTCATTTTTCCAACTCCATAGGAGTTGAATATCTGTAACATAGTTACTTCACTTCCTCGAACAAATCCTTCTCCGCACCGCAAATCGGGCAAACCCATTCCGCCGGCAAATCCCCGAAATACGTTCCCGGCTTAATGCATTGCGATTCGTCACCTGCTTCGGGGTCAT
>DAHXMP010000180.1 GCA_027371665.1 Bacteroidota bacterium
CGGTCATCCCCTTTAAAGTTTCCCTGCTTTGTTCCTTCTATTTTCATATAAGCATTGAATGCTGCAAATGAAATAGAATAACAACACATTAGCAGTACGATTATTAAAGCTGTTTTTTTCATAATTCCCCCAAACATCCTGAAAATTATTTACTGTATCTTGCTTTCACGAAATTTTTATAGGAATATTTTAGCTTTATTAATAAATTTATTAGAATTAACTAATTTTATGGCTTTTCTTTTTTTATTGACTTGGTTTTAAATTTCATAAAAAAATTGATAAACGGTTAAATTATAAGTATATTATGCTTATAAAATGATTACAGAGCTTTTCATTTTGAAGATATTTCTGACAACCACTTCATCAATATATTCTTTCATTTCCCTTCTCCTTCCACCACTTTTATTTCTTAATCGGTTAATTGTCAGAATCACAAATTTTTCGGATAAAAGGATTGAACGGATGTTAATGTCATTCTGAAATTCGTTCAGAGTCAATTGGCGGGTTGCGGCAGTTACGCTATTTTAACATGGAGGACAAGCGGAGCATTGGCATGGATAACACGGAGTTTTTATTCACGCTGAGACTCAAAAGGCGGGGCTGAAACGGGTGCGGGGTTCAGGCGGGGTTTGGGTGCCATAGTGAAAATACACAGAGATTATAAACCTACGATTTAAATCGTAGGTTCAAATCAAGGTTATATTGGTGTACAAACCGTAGGGTTAACACTACGGTTGAGTTGACAGTTTGTCTGAACTGTGATTTGTGTGATTATTGTGAATTTCAAATGATTAATTACACCTACCCCGTCCCTTCCTCAAGGAAGGGAGACAAATTTAAAATTCTTCGTGAAACAATTTGGAATACTTTACGTAAATTTCATAAATTATTTTTTTCTTTTAAAGAACTGTGTCGGTGTTTCGATGGTTAAATTAAAATACCTTTTACTGTTAACTTTTATCACTATATTATTTATTTCCTGTAATATTGTCTATTCCCAGCAAACTCATTTGTTGTCCGGAACCGTTATTGATGCGGTAACCAAAAAGCCTGTTCCCGGAGCAACAATCAGGATTACGAATACAAACAACGGGACCTATTCATCTACCCGCGGTAAATTCAGGCTCCCGCTCCCTGAGGGAAAGCAAAAGATAAGAGTTTCATCCCTCGGTTACGAATCATCCACACTTAATGTCGTAAGTGGAGAAGATACTTTGGACATTGCCCTCAAGCCTGCTTCAGTGATGCTTAAAGGTGTGGAAGTTACCGGAAAAATTGATGCAAACGAAATTATTAGGCGCGCAATTGCCCGAAAGGAAGAAAATCTCAAAAAGCTGAAAACATTCAGCGGCACTCTATATTCAAAACTCGTTCTCGAGCTTGCGGGAAGCTTGTTCGGAAGTTCGAAACAAGGCGGCTTTTCTGTTGGTAGTACAATAGGTGAAAAAGCTCCTGAAAAATACAAAATGTTCGTGCTTGAGACCTTTTCATATGTTTGCAAAGACTACGATAAAAATATCTCCCATACAGAAATCATCCAGAGAAGGCAGACATCGAATTTCCCGGCACAACAGAACCTTCTCGCAATCGGAAATTTCATGAATTTCTATAACGATGAAATTGACTTACTCAATACAAAAATTCCTACACCTCTCAGCAGTTCTGCATTCAGCTATTATAATTTTGAACTTCTGAATAGAACAGTACTCGACGACAGGTATGTTTACCTTATAAAAGTCGAACCGATAACTACCACTTATCCCGCTTTCGCAGGAACGGTAAGCATTGTAGAGGGAACTTATAATCTGGTGGAAGCTTCATTACAGCCGAGTTCCAGTACATCAGTCCCGTTCTTAGACAGTATCAGGTTTTTGCAGAAATTCGAGGAAAGCACAAAAGGCGTATGGTTTCCTTCTTACCTCGAGGTTACCGCAAAGGCAAGGGTTGACGTAATAAAAGATTTGCTGAGTGCAACGGCAGATGTTACTGCAACGAGCATTTTCAGCGATTCAAAAATAAACGAACCGCTTCCCGATTCCATATATGAGCAGGAGAAGCCGAGAATGATTACAGTCAGCAAAGGAGCCGACTCTGTTCGCACGGAATTTTGGGAGAAAAACTCACTCCGCGAAATAACTCCAAGAGAACTCAAAATGTACCATGAAGTGGACAGCCTCTCAACATTATCGGATTCAATAGAAAAAAAGAAATCTATTGATTTTTTCGATTACGCCCCCGATTTACGTTTCAACAGGGTCTGTTCAATCGGCCTCGGTGCTTACGGGTACTTATTCTATAATAATTACGGGCTGGATTTGCATGGCTATTACAGCT
>DAHXMP010000164.1 GCA_027371665.1 Bacteroidota bacterium
CTTTTAATGATATGAACCCTGGTATAAAAAATAATAAAAAAACATAAATCTTATCAATATTCCATATATCCATATTTGAACTCCCAAATTATAAGAAATATTTTTGTGTTGTCAATTTAATATTGTTAGATGAATATAAACTTTTCGAATAAAAAAAAATACAATTGTAAAACCGAATTTCTGTTCATAAAATAAATTTTAGATTTATATACTGAACAACCTTTCCTGCTTCGATTCACCGTTAAGGTAGTGATAGATTCCGGTCGTATCCACAATGCCTCCATAATTATTGATTGTTTCATTGACCTGTGATAAAGATTCATCGAGCTTATATACAATGTCATCTGTGGTATATCTGAGAATGTTCCAACCTTTGCTTTCCAATACATTATCTCTTTGTTTTTCTTTCTTTATATCTTCCGGTTTTGTGTGATAAGTATCTCCGTCGCATTCAACGGCAAGGTTACGGTTTTTGCAAAACATTGCAAAATCCAGATAGAATCTCCTATTCTTTCCCCTTCCGTATATGACTTCATATTGACGTTCTGCATTTATGCCCTCTTTTTTGAATGCATCCCACATTTTTTCTTCTATAGGACTTTCTATAAATAATTCATTGATTTCTTTTGCTTCCTTTAATAATTGGAAGGATGTTTGAATGAAAATTATTCTTCTGTGCCTTGTGCTTCGTACAGGATTTTTAAGTTTTCTCAATTTTTCAAACTCGAGTTTATAATAAATTTTCCTGCTTTTCTCAGTGATTCTTTCATTATCAAATAGTTCATCTCTGTGTACTATTTTGATTTTTTTAACCCGAGTAAACCACCTAACAATAAATGCTTCCGAGCCAAACTTTTTTGTTTGATAAAAAGCCAAATATTTAATTTTCTTTTCTGCTACAATCTTAGGAGCTGAATTGACTGGTATTCTGTACCAGTTAAGCTCACTGGCAATTCTGTAATCATTTATATCTCTCAATAGAGCAACCAGTGTATCAATATTCTGATTTCTGTAAGACATGGATATCAAAAATTGATTAATAATTGACAAATATATTGTTTTTTAAGTAATAAATGAATAAATATTTTTTTCATTTAATTACGTATCACTTTCTATTCAAAAATTCCTCTACAAATTCAATCCTGAAAGAACTGCCGTCGTAGATGCCGAATGCGGGCTTTTCAAGCCATGAGCCGAGATTATAATACCAGCCTTTACCTATTTGCTTTTCTATAAGCCTGTGGCGGTGTCCCATAATGACATAGTTGAAGCCTTCCTGAATGCGGTCGTAGGCGAATTGTTCCATACCTTCGGTTTTACCGTAATGTTTTTGCGATGTATAGCCGCGGCTTTTTTTGGAAGATGAAGAAGCAAGGGCAATGCCGCAGTCGGGATGAAGTTTAAGGTATAGCCATAATGAAAATTTATTCCTAAGAACTTTTTTCAGAAACCTGTAACCTGCGTCGTTGTTTGCTTTGCCGTCACCGTGTGAAATATAGAATTTTTTCCCGTTATGTTCCCGAATAATGTCTTGTCTATAAATAGTGATTCCCATTTCCTTTTCAAAGAAGTCTTTATGGCCGAAGTCATGATTGCCCATAAGGTATTCGATTTTGATATTTTTATTTCTTAGTGTTTTTAAAGTGGCAAGTGTCCTGTAGAAATATTTTGGGACAACGTATTTATATTCAAACCAATAATCGAATAAATCTCCGACTATGTACAGCACTTCGCAATCTGGAGAAACTGCATCCAGGAGTTTCAGAAGTAAATCTTCCCTGGGTGCATCTTTTTCCCTCTCAAGAATGCCGAGGTGTATATCTGATATAAAATAAATCATTAATAAGTATTATTTTTGAAACAATAATACAGAAATATTTTTCTTTGTCAGTTATTTATATTAAATTTAGTTTTATAATTATCTTATTCAAGCTAAATTCAAGGGCTGATAAAGAAAAATATATTAATACAAATTTAATGTATAAATCCTAATTTTTTGTTGTGAAAATCAGGATAATCTGAAAAATTTTGATAAACCTTCTGTAGGTGCAGAATGAAGCGTATAATAATTTTTCTTTTTATTTTATTACTATTGTACGGTTGTATCTCGATTAAATCGGATTATCCCGAAATAAACTTATACCGTTTGAAGCAGGAACCGATACCGGACAATAAGCCCGGCAAGCTCGAGGGCACTCTCCAGGTAAGGGATTTTTCATCGGCAGAACAGCTATATACAAATAATATCATTGCTATTTGGGATGGTGAGAGGATACAGCATTATTTTTACCATCGCTGGGTTTCAGCTCCCGCAGAGCTGGTAAAGGATTTCTTAATCCAAAGGCTGAGCGATGAAAATATATTCGAAGGCGGGGTGGTTAAACCGCGTTCATTGATTATTCCCGATTATATACTCGAAGGTAACCTTTTGGACATGATTGCCCATAACACGAAAGACAAGGAACCCGACACAAATTATGTTACTGTTTCTTTATGCATAAATCTAATTAAAAGAGAACCTCTTACTACAACGAAGAATATCCTTCTGAATAAAGTTTATAATATATCGGTCCCAAGACATGATAATGAAGTAAAATCTATTCCTCCTGCTTTCAGTACTGCAATGTCGCAGATTGCCGACAATATCATAACGGATATTTATAATACAGTTAATAAGAGCAAATCCAATGAGTAAGTTAATGCTGAGGGTGAAGCTTTGATAGAAAAGAGACAGAAACAAAAATATTTTATTGAGCAATTGCTTATTGCCGTTGATATTGGCAACAGCAGGCTCAAAATCAAAATAAAGAACAAGGCTTATGCGTTCGATTATATAAATGGATGGGAAAAGAGAGCCGTGAAACTAATTGAAAGTTACCCCGAACAAGACAAGTTATTGTGTTATTCTTCCGTTAATCCTTACCGGCTGCGAATCTTTCGTAAAGCCGTCGAAGGCAAAGTTATCAATTCCTATAATGTCAGGGAACTAACCGTCGAGCAGCAAATACTCAATTACCGCCAAATTAAAGGCATAGGCATTGACCGCGTTTTGGGAATGATTGGTGCATTGGAAAAGTTCAAGCCTCCTCTAATTACTGTTGATTGCGGTACCGCTATAACTATTAATGCCGTTGATAAAGATAATAACTGCCTCGGCGGGGCTATTCTTCCCGGTATTGAAACACAGATTAAATCTTTGAAGGAACATACAGCCGGTATGAAAGATATTGAAATATCGCCATTCCTAAAAAAAGTTAAACCTGCAAAGATTAATGTAGCTGCGGGGAAAGATACGGTTTCTGCAATAAAGACCGGTGTCATAATTGGAGCAGCAGCTACAATTAAGGAAATAATCACCATGATAATAAAACAGGAATTTAAAAATGACAAAGTTCAGTTAATTCTGACTGGTGGAACGGTGGATTTGGTTTATGAAGTTTTAAAAGATTCCGACTTTAATTTTCATATTCAATCTGACCTCGTGCTCGACGGAATAATGTTACTTTTAAAAGGGTACGTAATTCTTGTGATGAGTCATATATATGAAGAATTAAAAAGAATGGCGGAAGAAAAAAATAAAGATAATTGCTGATTTTAGTATTTAAAAAAAAGTTGAAAAATGTTAAATGGTAAAAAAATAGTTGTCGTTCTTCCCGCATATAATGCCGAAAAAACACTGGCGGCGACTTACAAGGAAATACCAATGGACATCGTTGACGAAATTGTATTGGTTGACGATGCGAGCGATGACAGAACGGTTGAAATTGCCCGAAAACTCGGGATAGCCCATATCATAAAGCACCAAAGAAATAAAGGCTATGGAGGCAATCAGAAGACATGTTATCATAAAGCACTCGAAGTCGGAGCAGATATTGTAATAATGCTTCATCCCGATTACCAATATACACCCAAGCTGATACCTTCCATGGCTTATCTTATTGCTAACGGAGTGTATCCGGCAGTACTCGGTTCGAGAATCCTCGGGAGGGGGGCTTTAAAAGGAGGTATGCCTCTTTATAAATACATAGCTAACAGATTTCTTACTTTATTTCAGAATTATATAATCGGCGAAAAGCTTTCAGAATATCATAGTGGCTACAGGGCTTTTTCTTCTGAAGTTCTAAAGAAAATTAATTTCGATGCTAATTCCGACGATTTCGTTTTCGACAATCAGATGTTATCACAGATTTTTATGGCGGGTTATCCGGTTGCGGAAGTAACTTGCCCAACTAAATATTTCAGTGAAGCTTCATCCATTAATTTCAGCAGAAGCGTTAAATATGGTTTCGGTGTATTAAAAACATCTCTAGTGCACCGCTTATACAAATGGAAATTAAACAGAAGTAAGATTTATATATTGAAAAATTAGTTTTATTTTCTGGAAAGGCAATTTATGAGAAAAGCTTTGATTTGTCTATGTCTAATAACAGTTATGGCGGGGTTTGCAAAAGAGAGGCGACCTGTAGAAAAAGATGTTTCCGTAACAGGAAAAATTTCATCTCCTACGGCACAGGATATTAAAATTGTTTGGCACAATGTTTATGATTATTCCATCAAGGATTGTGCAGATTCGGTTACTTTGAATAATGACGGAACATTTCGATTTGCATTCAAACTCGCAAAGCCTGATTTGTTTTATATTTTAAACGGAAATGATTATGTATTAAGGGGATTTTATCTTATTCCGAGAGACAGCGTAAATGTAGATGTTGATAATTCAACACCGAATAAATTTTCCTATAAATTTTCAGGAAGAGGAAAAAGCGTTTACGGCAACAGGATTCATCAGCTATTTGCGGACTCCTTCCCGATGAATGACGAGTTCTGGAATAATGTATATAGGAATGATTATCAACAATTTCTTCAATTTATAAACGATCGCAGGCAAAAACAATTTGAATTTTACAGGAAATACCTTCGGAACAAAGATGTACCCAAAATTGTTAAAAACGATATTATGGATGAGATAAACTACATCTGGGGTTATTGCAGAGCGAATTACCTGCTTACGAGATATTACAGGACAAACAATAAAGAAATTAAGATAGATTCAACTTATCTTTTATTTCTTAGGGAAATACCATTAAACAACCCAAAATCACAGTTCAGGACTTATTTCCATGCTTTCGTATCAACCTATATAGATTTATTAGTGGCTCAGGAAGAAGAAAAAAATAAAGATACAAATAATACGGATGAACTCAGAAAAAGTAAAGTGAAATATCGAATTGTGAAATTAATGTTCTCAGGTCTGGCAAGAGACATTGCTATGAGCGATGTAATAGGAAGAATGATTGATTGGCACCCGACATCCGAAGCAATGAATATTGTTAAAAGCTGGCTCGAGGAGTTTAAAGGAATGGCTTACGACACCGGCTATGTTAATCCTTTACTTGTGAAATATAATAAACGGCTCGAATTAATACCCGGTAAAACTGCCCCGAACTTCACACTGGAAGATATTAACGGGAATAAAGTTTCACTTTCCGATTTCAGGGGTAAAATCGTGTATATAGATTTCTGGGGGACCTGGTGCGGACCCTGCCGTGATGAACTGCCGTATTACAAAGCTTTGCAGGAAAAATTTAAGGGTAACGATAATATCGTGTTTATATCAATTGCTCTCGAACACAATAATCATGACAAATGGGTAAAATTTGTCAATGAAAATTCTTTGCCGGGGAAACAATTATACTCAGATGGACTTATGAATCCTGTAGCAAAAGAATATATGATAAACGGTGTACCGAAATTTATGATAATAGGAAAAGACGGAAAATTTATTGATGCGAATGCCAAAAGGCCCAGCGAGCCTGAACTGGAAAATGAACTGAAAAAATATTTGGATTGATTAATAATGTAAATTTTAGAATTATTTTTTATTCGGAGGATTTATTATGGGACATAAAGATAAAAACAAAGAAAAAGACAAAGAGGAAAAAGAATATGAAAAGTATAACGATAAGGGCAGAATCAGCAAAAAATACTATGAATCCGAGCTGGCTAAACTGCAGGGAGAATTGGTCAAGCTTCAGTATTGGGTTAAAGATAAAGGATTAAAAGTCCTCATTATCTTCGAAGGAAGGGATGCAGCCGGAAAAGGAGGAACAATCAAAAGAATAACCGAACCGCTTAATCCCCGCGGCTGCCGTGTCGTTGCACTCGAAAAGCCTTCCGACAGAGAGCAAAAGCAGTGGTATTTCGAAAGGTATATTAATCATCTGCCTTCGGCAGGTGAAATAGTGATTTTCGACAGAAGCTGGTACAATCGTGCCGGAGTAGAGCATGTAATGGGATTCTGCTCAGAAGATGAGTACGAAGAATTTCTCCGCTCATGCCCCGAGTTCGAGAGAATGCTCGTTCGTTCCGGAACAATACTTCTGAAATACTGGTTCTCCGTCAGCGACGATGAACAGGAAAGGCGACTGAAGGACAGAGTCTCAGACCCTTCCAAAAGATGGAAGTTCTCCCCGATGGATTTGGAGTCCTGGGCTAAGTGGGTGGAATTTTCAAAAGCAAAAGATGCAATGTTCCAATATACAGATATCAAACAAGCTCCCTGGTATGTGGTCGAATCAGATGAAAAGAAAAAAGCAAGGCTGAACTGCATCGCTCATATCCTGAGCATGATTCATTATGAAGATGTAACTCCCAAGCCGTTCGAGTTGCCTTCGAGAAAGATACACTCGGATTACATCCGCCCGCCAATCGGCGACCAGAACTTTGTTCCTGAGGTGTACTAAAGAATAATTTTGAATTTTAAATTATGAATTATGGAAATATTGAATTGAATGAAAGAAAAAATAATTCAAAAGAACAGTTTCGATTTCTCATTAAAGGTAGTAGATTATGAGTAATATCAAATTGTTTGAATCGAAAAAAATTCGTTAGGTATGGAACATATCTGAACAAAAATGGTACTTTTCTGTGGTTGATGTAATTGAAGCATTGACAGATTCGACGAAACCAAAAGTATACAAAAAAAAATGAGAAAACATGAGCCGGAGCTTAATGCGAATTAGGAGACAATTTGTCCCCTACTTGAAATGATTGTGGTCGACGGAAAGAAAAGAAAAGTTTTAAAGTGCTAATGTCAAGGGCTTATTTAGAATAATCCAGTCAATCCCGTCACCAAAAGCAGAGCCCTTCAAGCGTTGGCTTGCCCAAGTCGGATTTGAAAGGCTCGAGGAAATTGAGAATCCTGAATTAGCTCAAAAGAGAATGAGAGAGATTTATAAGGCAAAGGGTTATCGCGATTAATGGAACCACAGCGGTGTTGCCGCTTGATGATATTTTAAAGAAATTTACTCTTAGTATTCTTACATTTTTTTATAATAAAATGAATCATTCCGATACTTTTATAATAACGAGCGTGATGTCGTCATGCGGAGGTTAGCATAGTTGAGGATTAGATATACTTCAGTATTTCATCCGAAATAATATTGCTATTTTGATTAGCGTGTCAATTTATTTTCAATATTAAATTTTTAAACCAAATTCATTACTCTTGCACCCTGAACCTGGTAATTCTATAAGTGTAATCAATGATAATACAATCCATTTTAAACCTGAATTCGGTTGACCAGAAATAGATAATTGATATATCGGTTATTATGTTGTGGCAAAAAAATTAAAAGGAAAGAGCAAAAAAAAATATGACCGGATTAACCCGGTTTCTTCTTCCCTTTAATATTAAATGAACGATGCAAAAAGTAAATCCCGATAATTACGAAAGGAATGCTTAGAAACTGCCCCATATCCAAAGGTAAACGTGATTCAAAACTTACCTGTTCTTTTTTAAGGAATTCGAGTAAGAACCTGGCAGTAAAGATTAATATCAGAAACAGCCCGAAAAGCTGCCCTTCGGGAAGTGCGGATTTATATTTTTTGTACCTGAAGAAAAGATAAATGAAAATTCCGAAATAACAAAAAGCTTCATAAAGCTGTGCTGGATGGCGCGGGATATTATCAACCTGCATAAACACCACAGCCCAGGGTACATTCGACGGCTTTCCGATAATTTCAGAATTCATAAAGTTGCCTGTCCTAATAAACAGGCCTGAAAGTGCTACGACAATCACAATTCTGTCAAGAATCCACAACATGCTTATATTTTTCCTGTGCCGCGAATAATACCAGAGAGAGAGAATTATGCCGATAGCCGCACCGTGGCTTGCCAAGCCTCCTTTCCACACCTCCAGGATTTCAACAGGGTGAGAAAGATAATAAACCGGTTCATAGAAAAGGCAATGTCCAAGCCTTGCACCGGCAACCGTTCCTACTATCATCGAAATAGTCAATACCTCGAGGTCTTTTTGTGTCTTACCTTCAGTTTTATAAATCCAGTACATTATCTGGTAACCTAATATAAATGCGAGAGAGAAAAGTAATCCATACCACCTTATTGAAATAGGGCCAATGCTGAAAATTTCGGGATTTGCTTTCCAATATATAAACGCTAATAAATTCATACTCTTGTTTCTTTCATAAATCTTATCAAATTTTCTATTGCGGTTTGTCGCTGTCAACAACATTAACCGCCCATAACAACTTTGCACGAATCAAATCGAAATAAGAACTATCCAGGGGTTTAATCAGCTTGACTCTTGCTTCGGAACGCCTGATTTTAACCGTTTCATCGTTTTTAAGTATTCTCCTGATTTGCCCGTCAGCCACAAGGGATACTTCGCCGGTTGGAGAATGAACTTCGAGGGCAATTTCACTCGAATCCGGTATAACAAGCGGCCGCAATGTCAGCGAGTGGGGAGCAATAGGAGTAATACAAATTACTGCAGTTGCGGGAGTGATAATTGGGCCTCCGCATGAAAGTGAATAAGCAGTCGAGCCTGTCGGTGTAGTTACAATCAAACCATCAGCCCTGAGCGACCCTATATGATGCCCATTCACGTATCCGTCGAGAGTAATCATTCTCGAAGAATCCTTTTTCTCGATTACAAAATCATTCAGAGCATAGATTTTTTCTTTATTTGAATCAGATTCGATTATAGTTCTGTCAACTACACGATAATTGCCTTTCATCAAATCATCAACAGCCTGTTCGAGCTTGTTAGCCGCAAATTCGGCAAGAAATCCAAGCTTGCCAACATTTACACCCATAATAGGAATATCGGAATTAAGCATCAATCTTGCGGCTGAGAGCATAGTTCCGTCCCCGCCGAAAGAAACAACAACATCTGCGAATTTTTCAAATTCATCGTGAGGTACCGGCTTAACAGAATCCCTATAACTTTTATTCAATAATTTTATTAATTCGGGCCTTGCGGCACAAACAGCACCGTACTTTCTTAAAACCTGCAATAAATTTTCTATCCAGGATATAGCCTCGGGTTTGCTGTTGTTTTCAAATATTCCAATGTTTTTCATAATCTATCAAAAAAATATCCGCGTAACATATATTATTTATTCTTACTTATATTATGTAAGAACATCAGCAAGATTAATCAAATAATCCTGAATCGGCTTCTTTTTTGTCCATGTCTTTTCGAGTTCCGTGAACGAGATTTCCGAATTTATTTCTCCTGCCATTACATCCGTTTTACCTTCGAGAAGGGCATCCACGGCAGCAACACCGAGCCTGCTTGCCAATACCCTGTCCCTCACGGTCGGGCTGCCTCCCCTCTGGATATGCCCGAGAATCGTAACCTTAGCATTTATTTCATACTGGTCTTTTAGTATTTGAGCAAATGTGTTCGCACCACCGACTTCGTCACCTTCACCGACAATGACTATTGTCCTTTGCTGTTTGCCCTGTGCCAGGATTCTCTGGTAAAGCTCATCGAGATTCGTAACGGTTTCAGGTACTGCAATAAATTCAGCTCCGGTTGAAACTCCAACATCCATTGCTATAAATCCGGCATGACGTCCCATAACTTCGACAATAAAAACCCTTCCGTGAGAATCGGCAGTGTCGCGGATTTTATCAATTGCCTGAGTAGCAGTGTTAATAGCCGTATCATAACCGATTGTAAAGTCGGTGCCGTATAAATCGTTATCAATTGTACCCGGGGTCCCTACTATGGGTATCTTCTGTTCATCCCAAAGAGCATGGGCACCGTGAAATGTTCCGTCTCCGCCGCATGCGACAATACCCTCGATTCCTGCAGCTCTTAGCTTATCAGCCGCCGCCGCTCTTCCGCCTTTCTGGAGAAATTCTTTAGAGCGGCTTGTTTTAAGGATTGTGCCTCCGAGAGCTATAATATTGGCTGTTTCTTTTCTCCCGAGGTTCATAAAATTGCCTTCAATCATGCCGCTGTATCCACCGATAATTCCCGTTACTTCAATACCCTTCGAGAGTGCAGAACGGACAACTGCCCTTATATGTGCATTCATGCCGGGAGCATCTCCCCCGCTTGTAAATACTGCTATTTTTTTCATGATGCCTGCAAATGTATGGGACAATAAAAATTTAATTAATTTAAATATCAAAAATAACTAAAATTTGACTCATAATTTATTCAATTTTTATATTTTAAAATTATGATATTTAGATATAGTTTCATACCTCATAATTTTTTAAATTGTAATTGCACCCGGAGTGATTCGGGATAAAAAAAATTTATTACCTGTATTTATGTAAATTTTGGAGATTAATTATGAACTTTAATATCGAACACGAGCCGGTTTTTACTACTCTTCGGGTAAGCCTCGAAAAAGGAGAATCATTCAAAGCTGAAGCGGGTGCAATGATGTCAATGAGCCCTGCTGTCCAACTCGAAGCAAAAACCACCGGTAAGGGTTTATTTGGTTCGATTAAAGCGGCAGTCGGAGGCGAAGGATTTTTTGCTTCTTTATTCACAGCCGTTGACGGACCTGGTGAAGTGGTTTTAGGACCTGCATCTCCCGGCGACATTATTCAGATGGAACTCAGCAATCAGACACTTTTTACACAGGCGGGTGCTTACCTGGCAGGAAGCACAGGACTTGTCCTTTCGACACAGGGCTCCGCAAAAGCACTCTTTTCAGGCGAAGGGCTCTTCCTTTCTAAAATAACGGGTACCGGTACTGTATTTATAAGCTCCTATGGCGCGATTTACCTGAAAGAGCTTTCTTCAGGTGAAAAATATATAGTTGATACCGGTCATATAGTTGCTTTTGAAGATACAATTTCATACACGATAAAAAAAGCGGCAAAAGGATTGTTTTCTACTGTCGCTTCGGGTGAAGGGCTTGTCTGCGAATACTCGGGACCGGGCAAAATCTGGATTCAGACAAGGAACATTGGTGCTCTGGCAAAACTCCTGATTCCTTTTATGCCAAAGTCATAGGAAAATAGTATTTAATAGGGAATCTGATTTATTATCTCAGCACCACAAAGGGCTTTGAATATATTTTCTCTTTGCTTTGTATGACAGCAAAATAAGCACCGGCAGGAAGCATGGACACATCGAATTCAATTTCATTTTCGTTTATTCTATTTTGCTTTATGCCTTCGATTTTCTGTCCATAAGAATTAAAGATTTTTTGTGTTTCATTAATTGATAATGGTGTTTTTATTCTCACGATATTTGAAGCGGGATTTGGATAAAGTAAGTAATCATCTGCTCCCTTCGGTTCATTGTCTGTAACGTCTGTTGTATCTTCTGAGGAAATAAATATCCTGCCTAAAAAATCTACTATTATCGCTCTGTCTTTTCTTATATAACATACATTCAATGTAGGAGCATATATTTTAGTCATTTCTTCACTGCTAGTATCAAATATCCATGTTTTACCGCCATCATGCGTCCAGATTATTGTTCCAAACTGTCCAACAACAATTCCATTATCTTTGTCGTAAAAATCAAGTTTCTGTAATCCAAAGGGATTACGGGAAAGAAAAGTATCTAGAACATTAAACCAGGTTTTACCTCCATCTGTTGTTTTAAAAACTAGGTCATATTCAGTATCGCCGAGACTGCTATCCTTGCCGCCGGCTAAATAACCTGTAAGAGAATCAACGAATTGAAGGCGATTCGGATATGTGAAATCAGGAAACGGATATTCATTCCATGTCTTGCCTCCATCATCAGAACGGTAAAATTTTTCAAAATCCGGATTATCTTTTTTATTATATGAAACAACGCAAATTGAATTGGGTGCAGCCAGTGCGGCACAATCAA
>DAHXMP010000177.1 GCA_027371665.1 Bacteroidota bacterium
AATATTAATAATGAAAATATTAATCTCGTGGAGGGAAATGTTTTTGTAATACCGCCTGATGTTCCTCACTCGGGTAAGGCAGTCAGGAAATCCTGGATTCTTGATGCTTTTTATCCTGTACGTGAGGATTATAAATAAAAAATTAGAACATGGAAGATGAAATATTGATTCTGAATTTGATGAATTGATTGATGTAGTAATTTTTTTCACAAAATATGGCGGTTAATTTTTGAATAACCATACAACCGATAGATGTGAATTTTCAATAGTAATGCCTTGCCTAAACGAAGCTGAAACTGTTGGAGACTGTGTTAAGAAAGCCATACTGTTTCTTAAAGAGAATGGAATCAGCGGTGAAGTGATTGTTGCTGATAATGGCAGCATTGACGGTTCAGTATCCATAGCACAAGAAAGCGGAGCAAGAGTGGTTAGTGTTGGCGAGAAGGGTTATGGTTCTGCTTTGATGGGAGGAATAAATGCGGCTGACGGCGAGTTTATTATTATGGGCGATTCCGACGGGAGTCATGATTTCCTCAGCCTCATGCCATTTGTAGAAAAACTTCGGCTAGGTTTTGACCTCGTTGTCGGTAACAGGTTTAAAGGAGGAATTGAAAGGTATGCCATGTCTTTCGTCAATAAATACATAGGCAATCCTATACTTTCCAGTCTTGGGAGGATATTTTTTAAAAGCAGGATTAAAGATTTTCATTGCGGATTAAGAGGGTTTACTAAAAGAGCATTTGAAAGAATGGACCTCCGAACAACAGGTATGGAATTTGCCAGCGAGATGATTGTAAAAGCAACATTGTCCGGGATGAAAGTTATCGAGGTGCCAACTACGATGTCTGCACCCGGCAGAACAAGACCTCCACATCTTAAACCGTTAAGCGACGGGTGGCGTCACCTGAGATTTTTATTGTTATACAGTCCAAGATGGCTGTTCCTTTATCCGGGTTTTGCTTTAATGGTACTGGGATTTGCAGTAGGAATTACATTATTGCCCGGCTCGATACTATCCCTGGATGTTCATACTATGCTGTATGCGGCAACAGGTATAATTATAGGTTTACAATCAGTATCATTTGCTATATTAACAAAAGTATTTGCTATGCAGGAGAAATTACTGCCTCAGCATCCCGGCTTGAATAGACTTCTGGATATTGTAAAACTGGAGTATAGTCTAATCTTCGGGGGATTACTTTTATTATTGGGACTTGCAGGGACGATATATGCAATAATTTTAATAAGTGAGGGAGACTTTTCTAATTTAGGGGTTACACGTACAATGAGAATAATTATACCGTCAATTACTCTTCTTTCGGTCGGATTTCAGATTATTTTTACAAGCTTCTTTCTCAGCATCCTTAAACTAAAGATAAAATAATTTTACTTTTTTTGTTATTTTGTATTTCTATTGAATTCATTATGGAATTTATGTTATTATTTTATGGAAAGAAGAATACCGGATAAAACAATTTTACCAATAAAAATGGAATACATCTTTCTTATTCTTGGTTTAGTGTTCGGGGTTCTTTTTGTTTTCACTAACCCGCCCTTTCAGACTAACGACGAAGACAGGCATTTTTATGCTGCGTACTCTATATCAGAGGGACAATTTAATCCTGTCAATAAAGATAGTTTGAGCGGAACGCCATTACCAAAAAACCTTGTAGCTATTACTCAAAGTTACCAGGGCTTGCCTTTTTTTCAGGGTGCAAAAATCAGTAAGGAAAAAGTAAATGAATCCTTAAGCCTGCCGTTAAATTCGAGTGATACTACATTTTATCCCAATCCCCAGCTTATCGGCAATCCTTTACCATACCTGCCACATGTAATAGGAATGGAGATTGGAAAAATAATTGATTCAAATCCTATATGGCTTATGAGGTTTGGAAGGCTTGGAGGATTGATTGCTTTTTTGTTACTAATATTTTTTGCAATCAGAATCACTCCTGTATTCAAGTCGGTTTTTTTCCTTTATGCACTGACCCCGATGGTTTTATACCAGGGGTCATCAATCACTTATGATACATTAAGTATGGGTACTTCTTTTTTGTTAATAGCTCTTGCACTTTATTATGCTTTGGCTAAAGAAGAAATTACATATAAAGATTTATTGATATTTGCAATAATATCTCTGGTGCATAGGTTTGCTAAAGACGGGTACATATTAATTCCATTCATGATATTTCTTATTCCGCCCAGAAAAATCGGCTCAAAAGAAAAACTTGGAATATTTTACGGAACTTTTATTATTTATTATATTATCCTGTATAAGCTTCCATCCTGGACATGGGGGAGTTATATAACTGGGCTGCACCTGCTCAATCCACCCGGTGGAATTAAGGATTTTGTCTATGGGAGTGCAACTGATTTCGGAAGGCTTTTGCAAACACCTTTCCTGCATATTAAGAATATATTTTATAGCTTTTTGTATCAGAGGCAGGACTGGATTGGTGGCATCATTGGCAGATTCGGGTATTCTTATACTTTGCTGCCCGAATTTTTCCTGATTATTCATGGGCTCGTTCTTCTAACAGTGGCTTTCCTCGACAGTAACAAAGATATGGTAATGAAATTATATCAAAAACTTTTAATGTTTATTATCGGATTCGGAACAATTGGAATAATAATAATCGGTTTTTATCTAAGCAGTCCTATTGGAGCATCGAACATATTCGGCTTGCAGGGCAGATATTTCATACCCGCTATTCCTGTCGTTTTACTCGTTCTTTATAACAGTGTTTTCAGGTTCAGATTTTGGAAAAGATGGGGAAGCCTGCTACTAAGCCTCTATGTCATAGTATCTCTCACTTACACGTTAATTTTTATGAGCGACTATTTTTACGCTCCCTAAGAACTTATTATATAAATATTATCTAATTTATGAAGTGTCTATTAATTTTTTTAACTAACAATATATGT
>DAHXMP010000188.1 GCA_027371665.1 Bacteroidota bacterium
AGCCCTCCATTCGTTAAATCGGGTTACATACTTAACGAAATGCTTCTTCATCTCGCTCAAATCACAGGACATATTAAATATGCTCATCATGAGGTCGGATGCCTCGAAAAAATCGAAAGTGATTACGAAGAGCTTAACGGCAAGAGAGGCGAACAGGTTGAAATCGAATTTCTGCCTACCAATGTCGAACGCATGGGTGATATAATTGTTCTTGCAAGGTGGATTATCAGAAACATTGCATATAAGCATAAATATGTTGCTACCTTCGTTCCCAAACTTGAACTGGGACATGCAGGCAACGGCATGCACATTCATATGGCTCTTATGAAAAACGGTAAAAACATGATGCTCGACAGTAAAGGCAAATTATCAAAATTTGCAAAAATGATTATTGGCGGCTTATGCCATTATGCCCCCAGCCTGACTGCTTTCGGTAATATGGTATCAGCATCTTACCTCAGGCTTGTACCTAACCAGGAAGCTCCGACTAAAGTCTGCTGGAGCGAAAGGAACAGGGGCACTCTTATCCGTGTTCCACTGTCCTGGTCTAATGTCAGCAACCTGGCAAACAAAGTGAATCCACAGCAAAAAGAAAAGCTCGCTGAGCCGGACAGCAGGCAGACAGTTGAGTTCAGGAGCCCGGACGGCAGTGCTTTTGCACATCTTCTTCTTGCCGGAATAACTCTTGCGGCTGACTGGGGATTGTCCGATGAAAAGGAATCACTCGACATTGCCGAGCATAATTATGTCAATTCAAACATTCACGGTTCATCTTACTCCATGCTGAGCGAAATTGCTACAAGCTGTGTCGAATCCTCAGAGATTTTGCTGAAGCACCGCTCGGATTATGAGAGGGATGGAGTTTTTCCTCCGAATGTAATTACATATATTTCCAAAATTCTTCAGAATGAGAACGACAGGAGCCTGAATAACCGCCTGATTGCACTGCCTGACGATGAAAAGCTAAAGGAATCGAGAAGAATTATGCACAGAAATATTCATACACATTGAAGATAAATTGACAACTGATAATTGTGATTTTAAAAAAGTTGAATATAAAATGCAGAATGGTTGTGGAATTTCGATTGAAGAATTTACAATTTCTAATTTTCAATTTAAATTAAATTTTGAATGAGTGAATTTTTAACAATCTTATTTATTTTCTCGCAAAGAAGCAAAGCCGTTAAGGAATGAAAATTGTCTGAACCCCAGATTAAACCTCACCCTGAATCTCTCACTTAAAGGCGAGGGACTTTTGAATGATGGTAGCCTAAGAGCAACAAAAGCAACAGATTATTTTATTTTTCGCTCGGTTGTCTGACCTGTGATTTGTGTGATTATTTTGATTTTCAAATGATTAATTACACCTACCCCCGCCCTTCCTCAAGGAAGGGAGCCCTTCGACTCCGCTCAAAGGGACAATTCTGAAAAATGGATTACACGTCTATGTGCAGGTTCCAGCCGTAGGTGTCTTCTAGTTCGCCGTACTGGATGCCGGTAATCGTGTCGTACATTTTTTGTGCGATTGAACCGATTTTACCGCCGTTAATTACGATTGTCCTGCCTTTATAGGACAATTCTCCTACAGGTGAAATGACAGCTGCGGTCCCCGTACCGAAGACTTCGTTCAGAGTTCCTTTTTCGTTAGCGGTGAATAGTTCATCAATTTCGACGGGACGCTCCGATACATTCAATCCCCAGCCTCTTGCAATGGCAAGTACAGAATCGCGGGTTACACCGGCAAGGATTGTTCCCTGCTCCAGTGGGGGGGTAATGAGTTCGTCATCGATTACAAACATTATGTTCATGGCACCGACTTCGTCAACGAAGCTTCGAGTAACGGCATCCAGCCACAAGACCTGTGAGAAACCTTTTTCTTTTGCTTCCTTCCCGGCAAGGAGAGAAGCGGCATAATTTGCGGCTGTCTTCGCAGAGCCCAATCCTCCGCGAACTGCACGGACATATTCACTCGCAACCATTATTTTAAGGGGATTCAGACCTTCGGGATAATATGAAGCTACAGGGGAAGTCATGATTACAAGGGTATAATCGGATGAAACATGAACTCCCAGAAAACTGCTCGAGCCGAACACCACAGGCCTGATATAGAGCGATGTTCCTCTTTGCTGCGGCACCCAGTCAATATCAACTTTGACGAGTTCAATCATTGCCTCGATGAGTGTTTTGATATCGAAAGGCGGGATACATACACGGCTCCCGGAATGATTCAGCCTTTTGGCATTCATATCGGGACGAAAAATGTTAACACCGCCCCTGATTGAGCTGAACGCTTTCAAGCCTTCGAAAATAGACTGCCCGTAATGAAGGGTGCACATTCCCGGTTCCATGGGCAAGGGGCCGTAAGGAACAATTTCACCATCGTTCCAGCTTTCGTTCTTGTACTCGGCAACATACATATGGTCAGAAAAATAAACCCCAAATCCCAGATTGCTCCAGTCAACATCATTAATCCTTGTATTATCTGCTTTTGTAAATTTAAAATTAGCCATTACAATTCCCTGATTAAATTTTATCTTTATTACAAAAATAACTGTCGTAATTTAAAACATCAATTGATAAAAATGCAAAGTTAATATACATATTTAGTATCAATATCCCTCGGAATATCCTTAAGCGATTTTATAATATCCGATTGTTCGTCTGTCATTTTGCAGTATTTGTCCATAAGTTTGACGGCAGCGTTATAATCGCCCTGAGCCTCTATAGTTAAAAGAGTTTTTGCAAGTTCGGCAACTTTACTGAAGAAAGTGGCAGGGTCGTAGGACAATTTACCGTCTGTATTCCTGACGATAGCTTTATTATCTATCAGAAAATTGAGTTCGATAAGGTTTGCTTTACCGTGGGCTTCCTTCGTACCGAACCTTATGGAACGGTATAAGCCTGCAATATAAGTAACAACCGCCTTTTTCACATACTCATCGTTATAAATATTCATATCTCTGAGAACCTGGTGATTATACAAGCCAAGGACATCGGCTTTCGCTTCCTCGATTGCCGAAAATCTATCCATCAATGCTTTCCTTATGGTAAGTTTGTCATTCCCGTAAACAGTGCTTCTGCCGAGAGTGTGTGAAACTTCATGCAGGGTTACGAGGGTAATGAAAGCCTTTTTATCAACATAAGGCAAGAGGGAAGGATCCAAAATTCTTTCTCCAATAGGAACTACGATTTTTTCAAGCTTGGCTTCCATCATGTTTTTAAACATCGAATTTTTACCCCCTTTTGCTTCGCGTACTTTCGGGTCGTTTGGCAGTGAAGCGGCAATTGTTTTAATTCCTTTCTGACAGTCTCCGCCGAAATAAACTACATCCTCAAAATTAATCTGGGAGCCTTCTCCGACTTTGTTCCTTATATACTTTTTATCGTAAGGGAGAGCCATTTCAAAATCGAGGACATGTTTTTTATACATCTCGAACTCTTTTGTAGCTTCTTCGTCCTTAATCATAACCACGGCTTCGTAAGCGGTTTTGTAGTTAAACATAGCATCTTCATAATTTTCGATAGGGCCTATTATGACGTCAATATTATTATTTTTTACATCCATCCAAGCCATGTCGCTCTTAAAGTAATTATCCGTCCTTATCGCCTCAGCACGCAATTTCAGGTAATTTTTAAAAGAAGGATTATCGGCATATTCAGCCGCTTCGTCGAGCTTATCGGCAAGTTTCATAGCAAGTGGATAAGCGATATGAAACGGCACTGCTTTAAGTTTACTGCCGTCTCTCACAACTACCGTATACTGACTTTCAAGTTCATCTTTTTGTTCGGGATGGGCTTTGATATAATCCTCAAATTCTGTTTTTGCCATATCGGCAGGATAATATGTACCTCCCGGAGGCCTTACCCCGGGGCCGTTGCCGACGAATCTTTTTTCACCGTAAATCCTGTCATAGGGTCCATAATTAATCATAGCGTATTCGAGTATATCTTTGTTTTCGGGAGCATTGAGTTTTTCCAAAGAATCCCTGACAGCGACAGCATCATAAGAAGTTTGCTCCCAAAAAATTTCATCGGCAATTTTTCCCGCTTCGACAAGCATATGAACGAGTTTTTGCTGCCTGTCGGTAAATTTCGACAAATCGGTTTTTATTATAGTCGGGGCATAAGCTTTTACTCTTTCTGAAATAGAGGGCAAGGATGTATCACTCATAACACTCTCCTCTCGTTTTGGTTGTTCTTGTTTCTGACAGCCAAAAAAAACAAAGATATATATTATTGAAATAACAAGTATAAAGAACTTTTTCATCGAATAACCTCATAATACATCATTTCAAAAAAGTAAATTACAATCCGAATTTTGTGTTTGCAAATTTTATTAAATAATTTTTCAATTATTTTTAAAATTCTTAAATTTAATTTTTTTTAAACGCTAATAATGTTATGGATTGAAATTTACTTGCCATAATATAGATTTATTAAATACAAATAATAAAATTTTTTAATCATTTAAATTGAAGGCTAAACAAGATGAATGCCATGCCTCTTATCATTGTTGCACTTGCAATTTTCGCAATAGCATACAGATTCTATTATTCATTCATTGCATCAAAAGTGGCAATTATAAACGATACAATAGAAACACCTGCACATAAATTGAAGGACGGGCATAATTATGTGCCGACGAGCAAATGGGTGTTATTTGGACATCATTTTGCCGCTATAGCTGGTGCGGGGCCTCTTGTCGGACCGGTACTGGCAGCACAATTCGGCTATTTCCCTGGCTATGTATGGCTCGTATTAGGAGCTGTTATTGCAGGCTCGGTTCATGATTATGTGATTTTCGTAGCATCAGTAAGACACGACGGGAAATCCCTTGCTGAGATAGCATTGAAAGAAATTGGAAAAGTAAGCGGGATAACGGCATCCATCTCGGTTCTTATCATATTAATTGTCGCACTGGCCGGATTGGGTATTGTTGTAGTCAATGCACTTGCTGAAAGTTCGTGGGGTACGTTTACAATAGCTATGACTATACCGATAGCAATTTTTATGGGTTTATGGATGTTTAAATTCAGGAAAGGTAAAACTGTAGAAGCGACTATTATAGGAGTTATTTTACTGTCTTTAGCTGTAATCTTAGGAAAATATATCCCCAATTCATTATTCGCACCATATTTCAGCTTCGACCATAAAACATTGACATTGATGCTTGCAGGATATGGATTTTTTGCATCTGTTCTTCCAGTTTGGTTGCTTTTATCCCCAAGAGATTACCTAAGCTCATTGATGAAAATTGCAGTTATTTTTTTCCTTGCTATCGGTGTAATCATAGTGGCTCCACAAATAAAAATGCCGGCAACAACGAGCTTTATTCATGGCGGGGGGCCTGTAATCCCCGGTACATTATTCCCATACTTATTTATAACCATTGCCTGCGGTGCTATTTCAGGTTTCCACTCGCTTGTTTCATCGGGGACATCGCCAAAGATGGTTTTCAGGGAGAAAGATATTAAACCGATTGCTATGGGTTCGATGCTCGTGGAAAGCATGGTCAGCATTTTAGCTTTAATTGCTGCTACGAGCCTTTTCCCGCTGGATTACTTTAAAATTAATGTTTCGGTTGACCAATTCCCGTTGGTAGCCGCACAGCTTCATGCTATGGGATTTACACAATCAAATTTGGCGGCACTCAGCAAGGAAGTTGGTGAACAAATCGCCGGAAGAACGGGAGGAGCGGTTTCCCTCGCAGTCGGAATGGCTCAGATTTTTTCATCAATTCCGGGGTTGAAAGGTTTGATGTCATACTGGTATCACTTTGCAATTATGTTTGAGGCATTGTTTATTCTTACAGTGATTGATGCAGGAACGAGAATAGCAAGATTCGTTTTGCAGGAGTTCCTCGGCAAAGTTTACAAACCGCTTGCGAACACTCATTGGATACCCGGTACAATTGTTACGAGTTTGGTCATCGTTATCTGCTGGGGATATTTCGTTTATTCCGGTTCGATAGCAACCATTTGGCCCATGTTCGGCAGTGCAAACCAATTGCTTGCCACAGCCGCTCTCGTTATCGGAACATCATATATTATTAATCGCGGAAAAGCAAAATATGCATGGGTTACTATTATCCCAATGTTATTTGTAGGTGTAATCACAATAACAGCGGGAATTAAAAATATGTTTAATATTTATCTTCCTATGATGTCTGTACCCGGGAAAGAAATGCAGGGATATATCAATTTTATATTAACCGCTATAATTGTAATTTCTGTTTTTGTTATTTTCTTCGATGCAGTACCGAGATGGGTGAAAATCATCAACAAAAAGCTCGTACTTATTCCAGATGTAAATTGATATAAATAAATTACTTGAAAATAATTTTTAGTTTGATTATGAATAATAAATTAAAAAATAAGACGAAGACGGCATTAATACTTTTTCTTTTTTTAATCCTTTCTGCTTTTCCTTTAAATGCAAAAATACTTATGACACCTTATCTCCAAGGTGTAACTACAAGCAGTATATATATTATGGTTGCTACCGATTCAAAAAACGATGTTCTCGTGAAATATTCAAAGGAAAATGAACAAAAAACAATTTCTGAAAAGACAACTTTCTATATTTTAGCAAATGAAAAAAGCAATGTTTATGTTCACAGGATTTTACTTAAAAAGCTTGAAAGTGCAACTACTTACAAGTATGAAGTTTTTAATGGCAATGGTCAAACGTACGCGGGTACTTTTACAACAGCTCCAAAAGAAAATAGAAATTTTAAATTCGCTGTTATGGGCGACTGCCGCTCCAATCCAAATATTCATGCTGCCATTTCAAAAGAAATAAGAAAACAATCACCGATGTTCGCTATTTATACAGGAGACCTATGTCATGATGGGAAATTTAATTCCTGGAAAAATGAATTTTTCGTACCTGAAGAACTGGCTTTAATTTCAAATGTCCCTTTTTTCAATGCCGTTGGAAATCATGAATTCGGGACTAATTCGACCGCAGCCTTCATGCAGGCGCCTGAAGGAACTAATTCAGGCTCAAAATATTATTTTTCTTTTGATTATTCCGACATTCATATTATTATTCTCAATTCACAGGAATCACTTAAAAAAGGAAGCCCTCAATATAATTTTGCATATAATGACCTGAAAAATTCAAACAAAAAATGGAAAATAGCAGCTATTCACCAACCTATATACTGTTCAGGAGGACATGGCAACAATCCGGCTTTATATGATTTAGCGAATGATATTTTTGACCATTTCGGTGTAAATTTAGTTTTATCGGGTCACTCACATTTCTATCAGAGGAATGTTGTTAATGGCGTTACTTTTCTGATAATAGCAGGGGGAGGAGCGCCACTGTATTCACCGAAAAAAGCCAACTATACGATTAAAACGGATAAAGTCTATAATTACGGCATCGTCGAAGCTTCCCCAATTGCACTGCATGTTATTGTATATGATATAAATGGCAATATCATAGATGATTTTGAATTAAGTAAATAATGTTTTAGGAAAAAATATATTTAGTGCAGAAAAAATAAGTAACAAGGGGCAACCTATTTTCCGTAAATACAAATATCATTAACAAAAATTTCGCTTTCATTTGAAATGTCATAAATTGCAATATCAACAAATTTAGTTACTTCATCAACTTTAGCTTTAAAATTCCTCACTGTTTCATCTTTAAGCATGTTGCTCGGGGGATAAATCCCAATATATTGATATGGATAATCGCCCACCATCTTTCTATTAACATAAACCATACCACCAGAACCCCAATTACCATTAATTTCAACCCATCTGAATTTTATGTAAGATATGTATGTGGAATCTTTGAACATTATTCTTAAAATTGTAGTGTTAGTCTGATCCAAATAAGTCACTTCTTTTTCAGATTTGTAACAAAATTCTGTACATTTAGTTGTTCCAAAACCAAAAGCATTTTCCATGTCGAATTTATTGCAATATTTCACTCCTGGTTGACTTTGAAACTCTCCTCTTTTTATTATTTCAAATATTATTCCACCCGGAAATGATAACGAACTGTCATAAGAGAAATGCTTTTCGCATATCACACTTAGTCGTTTAGGAATATTTAAAGTATCGTAATTCTTTAAGTCATAGTTATATAATATACTAAAATAGTCTCTTTCATTTTTAAGTACGTTCTGATACCTTGCTTCCCTGATTTTATAATAGTTTGCCATATTCTTATTTTCAATCAGGAAATAAATAATTATTAATGAAAATATTATATATTGTACTCCAAATAATAACCTTCGGATTTTTTTATTTTGGAAAAAAGAAAGAGAATTATCAACAAGGAAATTTACATTTTTATTATTCTTGTTATTTACTGCAACATCTGTCCAAGGTTTATCGAGAGCATAGAAGCATAAAATATCAAGATTCTTTTTAACAATTGAAATAATATCATCATTAAGCTTGGTTTTGAAAAATATTTTAAGAACCTTTGAAGTAAACATAGCAAAATTTTCTTTACTGAAATCAACTGGCTTGCCATCGAGAACGAAATCATAAATATTACTCAATTCTATAAGTTTCTCTTTTATATCCCGAATTAAATCTTCGAATTGCATAGGGATAGTGCCGATATTTTTTTCTTTAGCTATAGTTAATATTCGCTCCCGCAGGAAATCAGCTTCTGCTTTTGTGATTTTAATTTCGTGAAATTCAAATTTGAAAACCTGTTTCATCAGTGCCTCATTAGTTCCCGTACAAGATTAATCAAAACTTATTGAAGTCAGCAACAGCTATAATATTTTTGCGACAAATTTTTTCCAAATATAAGGAAATAGAAAGAAACAAATGTCTATACATAATGAAATAATTAATCAATTTTATGCATCAGGTGAATATATAATAGATTATAATGCATCTCATTTACCTTCAAGTGTATATTTCTGCACTTTGCAGGCAGGTTCACAAATTCAAACGGTGAAATTTGTTTTAATTAAATAAATATTTTCTGAGGTATTTTTATGTTAATTGCTGTTGGTGGTTTTACTCCTATTGGTTTTAATAAGCTAAGCAGGCCAAATAATAAAAAGTTGTATCGAAGAATCAAAAATGCTGAAAAACTTCTTTGGAAGAAAATCGGAGAATTTTATTCCAAAAAACTATATCCTAAATTTATAGATATTGATAATGAATCGTTTAGTGAGTTCAGTCTTATTGAAGAGTTATCTGAATTAGTATCACGGGTAAATGGTATAACTCTTTTAGGCCGTGCAGCGTTGTTTTTTATTTTCTGTTTTTCGGTATTTTTATTCTCTACCGGTGTTGGTCTTGGCAATGGACCTCCGAATAAAGTGCAAGATTCAATTATTCTAAGTGCAACCTTGCCTATCAAACAAATAGACACAACCATAAGCTTCTCGGCAGGAGATTTCACAGGTTCTTATTATTTAAAAGGGGATTTTAACAGGGAAGGATTTAAAATTGATTCTATGTCCTTTACAAGAAATGTGGAATTTTCCCTCACCGTTGATGTTTTCTCATGGTTCGGAACTTCGGACAATAATTATATCTCAAAATATAATGTTGATGTAGAAAAAAACGGTGAAAATTATAAAATAACATTCATTTCTACTGATTCCTCAGACAAGTACAGGACAATAATCTTCAATGACGGGCAGGAGATAGGGGTATACACAAACCAGAATATTGTCGTTGCCACAGGGCTTGGCGAGAGTTCGGACGTGGCTTCAGGCTGGGTTGCAGGTTTTTCCAATGTCAAGGAAGAGGATGGAAAGCTCAAGCTTGACCTGTCTGTCTCAAAGGTTTTTGTTTCAGCCGCAACAATAGGCGCGGACGGGGTTTCATTTCCCTTGGAGCAGCTAAAGGTTTTTGGGGAGTTTGACAGGTCAAAAGAAATGCCTGCCAATTTCCTTGAGATTTGCTTTAAGCCTTCCATGCAGGTGAACTACGGGCGCGCGGACGCAAACGGAACCATTGGTTTCAAGGACACTTTGCTTACGAAAGTCATTATTGTCAAGGTTACAAACGGCTGGAAATACCCTGAGAACGAGGCAAAATGGTTTGCAAGCACATCCTATGGCCCAAGCAAGTCCATAAAAAACCCGAACGGAAGGAATGACTATCCGATATTGGGGGCAATTTATACTATAGGCATGACCCAGAGGCCTGATAAAACATTCAATTATCCCATAAGCCTTGTCTATGCAGACTCAAGCAATCTTTATCCAAAGAAAGGCTATTATGCCACAGCCGGCGGCATCTTCCATCCCGTGGACATAAAAATTAGGGGGCCGCCTTATGACAGCACGACGCAGACCGACGCGTTCGGCTCTTTGAGCATGAAGCGCGAGTTTGACCATGTTTTTGTGCTTAGGAAAGGGCAGGATTATTATAGTGTCGGGACTCCTGGTTCAAACCTGATTGGCTTTAAGTTTGGCACCACCCTCTGGGACTATTCAGACACCATGCCAAGGCTCATGACCGACGGCATCTGGTTTGGGGACGCTGTTTACAATGGGAATTATGTTGATTTTGTCCCGCGTGGCACAACCAAGGACACAACAATAGACCACAACCTTCGCGTGAAAGTAATCCGCCCCGATTCGCTCATAATATGGGACACCGACGTCCGCGCGCAGGTAGGCGCGACATTCAAGCTTGACCTAAGGTCATTCCAGTATGAGAAGCAGGCGCCCACAGGAGTGGAAGAGCAGATGGGCTTTATAAAAGATTTTACAGTTTATCCAAATCCAAGCAATGGAGTTATAATTATAAAATCAGGAAATTTTTTAAAGTGTAGAATCAATATTACCAATCTTCTCGGTCAAACGGTTTGGCAGGGAGTTATGGATGGCAGTGAGAAAACAATTGATATAAAGGAGTTGCCAAGCGGAACATATATTATAGCTGTTGGAGCAGTCTCAAAAATATTTGAAAAAATTTAAAAATTTTTGAAACCATTAACTGCAGTTATTAATATATATAATAAAATTATGAACGATTTTTAGTTGCAAATGAAATTCGTACAATCCATAAAAAACGAAGAAGAAAAAATTTTGAGGTCTATTATTAAGAACTCGCCGAGCTATTTGACACGGAGCAGGGCTCATGCAGTCCTGCTCAGTGCCAGTAATTTTAAGCTCGACCAGATTGCTCAGATTTTCGATGTTCACCGTGAAACCGTGAGCCGCTGGGTGAATAAGTGGAACAAGCTTGGTATTATGAGTCTTTTCAATGCTTCAAAGCCCGGAAGGCCAAGGAATGGCAACGGAGTGGTAGCCAAATCGCATTTGGATTGGGAAAAAAGCATATAGATGCAAACAAATGTTTTGTGTGTAAATTTCCTGCATGAAAAGAACGTTAGAAAAAAAATTATTCCTGACTACATCCTTTTAATAACGGTTTCCCATGTTACTTCGCAGCCGGAGCGTTTGAACATTGCAGACGCACCGCAATAGGTTTTCTGCGACAGCTCGACTGCCCTGTTAAGGTCTGCTTCTTCTGCATCGGGACTCGTCAAGATATAGGTCAGATGCACTTTCTGAAAAACCATGGGATGTTCCTTTGCCCTTTCTGCTTTGGCATTGATTTCAAGATTCGTAACGGTTTTTCTCTTCTTTCTTACGATACTGACTACATCCATAAAAGAGCAGGCAGCCATAGCCTGAAGTAGAATTTCCATAGGTGTCGGTGCGGTATCTTCTCCTCCAACGGATGGATGTGTATCGAAAACCGTTTCAAGTCCTGTCGCAGAAGTGCCAATTATTCTCATATTCCGGTCGAGCCTAAGATTTGCTTCCATTTAAACTCCATGATAGTTAATTTGAAATTTATATTTTTTAAGATTTACGGAAAGCAGAAATTATTATTTTGCGAAACAAGAAAAATAATAAAGGAAAAAGAATTGGAAATACCCGGAATAAATGACGTTATCAAGGCGGCTGAATTAATTAAACCTTATATCAAACATACGCCTGTTTTGACATCTCATAGCCTGAATGATATGTTTGGCTGCGAATTATTCTTTAAATGTGAAAATTTTCAGAAAATCGGAGCGTTTAAGTTTCGCGGTGCAAGTAATGCTGTCTTCTCTCTTAAGGAAAAAGAATTAGAAAACGGAGTGGCAACTCACTCATCCGGCAATCATGCACAGGCTCTTGCACTTGCAGCAAAATTAAGAGTAACAAAAGCATATATCGTAATGCCCGAAAATTCTTCAAAAGTGAAAGTTGAAGCAGTTAAAGGATACGGTGCCGAAATAATTTTTTGTGAACCGACTTTACAGGCAAGAGAATCTACTTTAGCTGAGGTAGTAGAAAAAACGGGTGCAGTATTTATTCATCCATATAATAATTTCCGTGTCATATCAGGACAGGGCACTGCGGCACTCGAATTATTGCAGGAAGTACCCTATCCTGATTATATAATAACACCTGTCGGTGGAGGCGGTTTATTAAGCGGAACTTTGATTACAACATCATCAATCTCACCGGGAACAAAAGTCATAGCCGCCGAACCTGAAGGAGCAGATGACGCATTCCGTTCAATCGAAACAGGAAAGATAATACCTTCGCTCAATCCTAAAACGATTGCCGACGGTTTGCTGACTTCATTAAGTGAATTGACATTTGAAATCATAAGAAAACATATTTATAGGATAATCACTGTCAGGGATGATTCAATCATCGAAGCCATGAAATTGATTTGGGAAAGAATGAAGATAATTACCGAGCCATCTTCTGCAACAACTCTTGCAGTTTTGCTTGAAAATAAAATCAATTTAAATGGTTCAAGAACGGGAATTATTCTGTCAGGAGGAAATGTTGACCTTCAAAGACTGCCATGGATAAAATAAAATTCTAATTACACAGAAATGGGAAAAAACAAATACAAAAAGCCCGCCTTAAAATTAAAACGGGCTTTTATAAAACAATTAATTATTTATTCTAATTCCATAATTGCTTTTTGCTGACGTCTTGCAGCTTTGAGCTTAGAAAGTCTTTTTTCGACGGATGGCTTCATAAAAGCAGTACGCTTTTTAAATTCCCTTAAAAT
>DAHXMP010000212.1 GCA_027371665.1 Bacteroidota bacterium
AATTTGTATTAATTTCTGTTATTTCAGTATTATTTTCTGTATCCATATATATAAATCATTTTGTATAATTGAGAAATTATTCAGGACTAATAAAAAAATTTGTTAATAATACGAGACAGCCAATGAAATTATTGTTTAAAATTTTAATAGCCGCTGCATTTATATCATTATTTATTACTTCTGCATTCAGCCAGAAGACATTCAATCGTGAAAATCCAATATTGCCATCCGAGGAAAAAATAACAGAATACGGATTTTATATAGGTTTAGGAGCCAACAATCAATCCGGTATATTCAAGACTGAGTGGTGTAATTGTGAATTCCAAAACGGGACAGGGTTCGGATTAACATTAGGCGGTATATATGAAACTGAATTTGTCAGGAGGCTTAGATGGGGAGCTGCCATTGAGTATGACATGAGAAGCTTTACCTCATCTTATATGGAAAGGGAAGGCATTGAATTTACATCTCAGACAACCGGAATAAAAGAAACAGTGCCGGTTTTGTTCAGGTATAAGGCTAAAGCCGGAATATCGTATATATCTCTTATACCATACCTTAAGTATGTACCAGCGGACTTCTTATTTTTCAGGATGGGACTGGGAGGTTCATTTGTTGTAGGAGCAGGACTGACCCATACAAAAGATGCTCTCGATGCGACAGTCAAATTAAGCACCGGTGAGATTGCTTCAGTATCACAACCGAATGGAAATCTGTTATATAGCGGGAAATTTCCGGGTGTTAACACATTTCAGTATTCCTTGGAACCCGCAATCGGATTGACTTTCCCAATCGGTGAAAGACTGAATTTCAGCCCTGTTTTTCAATATTCGGTACCTTTATCAAATTTTACAACAAGCGGCGATAATGTAAAAATCAGCGGGTGGAGGATATTACTTGAGTTCAGGTTTGTAGATTTACCGGACAAGAATCATTGATTGGGTTTTTACCAAATTTTTTAATGACGACACAAGAAAGCATTTTTTATAAGAAATAGCTGTGGTGCTGTTACCGCAGGTATTTAAATCCCAAATAACATCTGCAGTAGACGGCAGAATGTACCTAAATATCTTAATTTTAAGAACAGATTTGGATTTTTTCCATCAACAGATAATAAAAATTCCTGAAAAAAGCAAAAAATTTTTTTATTTGACAATAAAAATATTTGTGTTTTAATTCAAATTGGATTAATTTATCATTTATCTGATTTTTAATAAACTGATATTTTAATTTTTTTTGGTTAGGTTTGATTTTAATTTCATATAATGTCTTAATATTTAATTTGAGTTTAGATAAAAACCGATTTGTTAATTATTATGTTAATTTATTTTTGTAAATAATTCTGAATTTGTATTTGTTCTCATATTATTACATTTCAAAAAATTTGTTTAACCAAAAATGGAATTATAAAGGTAAATAAAAGATAAATTAAGGTAGGGCAGTATGCAACGTCTATTCAAAATTTCATCACGAGACCGTTAAATCCTGCAAGCTGGGGCTCTTTACCCTTGTTTTCCTTAATATGTTCCGCTTCCTCGATTTGTGTGCCTATTTCCGGCATCTGTCCTAATGTCAG
>DAHXMP010000216.1 GCA_027371665.1 Bacteroidota bacterium
ACATAGTTATAATCCACATTTGTATGCTGAGAAGAATCGAGAATTCTGACTTTATTTTTAAACGTGAAGCCGAAAACTGCACCTGAGCTGTCATAAGCTCTCGGTTGGAATGCGTTTGTCGAGTCAATATTTATATAAGGAAAAATAACTTCGGAGTGTGCATTCAGCAGACAATTTTCACCTCTGCCGCCCGTGATTCCATTTAACTGAAGAACCCGGCGGTGGTTATGAATGAAAAGTGAAGTGTCATTATAATTATTGGCATTCAAGTCAAATTGGAAGCCGCAATGATAATAATTCATCAGCATTGCTTCATCGAGCTTCCTGCCTGCTCCTCCCCAGTTCCATCCTTTTACGAAATGTGTTTGATTGAAATTCCTATCAAAAACTGCTGTGTTATTGAAATTGATAGGCAGAGAAGGAGGGTCTATTATATCCTGCGAGTAGACAGATATAAATCCTAATATAGCAACTAAGCATGTTAATAATTTTTTCATGGTATATCCCTCCCTATTTATTAACAATAAGTTTAAAAACTAAGGATAAATGTGTACTCTGAACTCTTATAAAGTACGAGCCACTCGGAATATCATGAGTATCTAAATCAATTTTTTTACTGCCTGCTACCAAGTAATTAATTAAAATTGACTTGACAATTTGCCCATTCAAATTTAAAATATAAATATTTGTTTTTCCCGAAATTAATTGTTGGTATTGTATTGTAGCGATTCCTGTTGTTGGATTTGGATAAATCACATTAATATTTATTGTATCTATGTTTTTTACATCATTCCAAGTATCAAATCTATAAAGGTATAGATAAGAACCTGATGATGAAGAAATATACATATTATTATTTGAAATAGTTGCACCAACTAAGCCGTAACCAGGAGGTATAGTTGTATAATTATAAACATTCACATTTGATTGAATATCCCAAATTTTAATCATTTTTGCAAATGTCTCATAAGCAACAGCTAAATATTTATTGTCAGGTGAAAAAGCTAATCCACTAATAGCGTCCGCAGAGCCAGGTATTACTCTAATTATCTCTTTCGTTTGCGTGTTCATAATTTGCACTGCCTGGCCCGTTAAACCCGTTTTATATGCGAGCATGCTTCCATCATTGCTTATTGCAAGTTCACCGTAG
>DAHXMP010000278.1 GCA_027371665.1 Bacteroidota bacterium
AGTCTGAGCGAAGTCGAAGACTGAACAAAAAGAAAATCCTACTTTTTTCAAAGGAGGAATCAAAAAGAGTTTTTTAAGCAAAATACATTTGCATTTAAAATTTATCGAAAATTAAAAATTATGAATTGAAAATTATTTAATCAAAACCTCACCACCATTTATCATTCAGAATTAATGAGTCTCATCTCCCTTTCAAATTTTTCCTGTAAACCCGCACATTATAGCTGTGCTGTGCCGCGGTTCTCGCAAAGCTGTGCCTGCCGGAACCGTCTCCCATCGCTACAAAATAAAGATAATCGTTGTTTTCCGGAAAAACCGCCGCTTCGATTGATTTGATTCCCGGTGAATTAATCGGCCCCGGCGGCAATCCGAGGTGTTTGTATGTATTATAAGGGCTGTCAATATCTAGGTCTCTGTATAAAATTCTGTCCTTGTGATTTCCTAAAGCATACTGAACTGTCGGGTCAGATTGTAGCGGCATCCCATACTTCAGCCTGTTATAATAAACTCCCGCGATTCTTGCCTTCTCGTCGTTGACCGGTGTTTCCGCTTCTATAATTGAGGCGAGCGTCAGTATCTCATGCCTTGTCCTGCCTTCTTCTTCGGCATATCTTTGAAATTTCGCCTGCCAAATCTTATCCTGTGCATCCAGCAAACGCTTAACAATTTCACTGATAGGTTCTTTCCAGTAAAACTCATATGTATCGGGCATGAAGTATCCCTCGGTGCTTTCACCGGGTATTCCGTTTGCTTTCAAAAGGCTGTCGGATTGAACGTACTGCATAAACTCCGCCGAGTCTATTGCCAGCTTGTGTAAAAGAATGGATGCGTATTTCTGCAGCCTTATCCCTTCCGGAAAAGTAACTTTAACCGTGCAGAGCTGCTTGCCTGTGAAAATCGAATAAAGTATCTCAAAATTCGTTTTCCCTTTATCAAACATGTAGCTCCCTGCAAAAATGCCTTCGCCCGATGCCCTCGAATAAATTTTCACCGTAATTCTGTAGAACCATGCCGGCTCCATTAATCCCTGTTCGTTGAAAATCTCCACAACTTTACCGACCGAAGTATTTTTCGGAATATTGATTAACTTCTCATTGGCTATCGGAGCCTTCCTGTTCAGTTGATAGAAAGAATAGGCTCCGGCAGCTATTATCACTATAAAAAATAAAATAAAGATTCTTTTCAATTTCATACCGGCATACAATAATCATATGAATTAATAGTCATACATTCTAAATGTTGACTGAAATATTTTTTTCAATTGCAAATTTACCATTTATTACAAAAAATTTATAAGGAGAATAAAATGTCAATAAAAATAACTTTCCCCGGTAACAAGAAAGTTGATGCCCATGTTAACGGATATATAATCCACACAGACCAGCCAAAGGAAGGCGGCGGCGATGCAACTGCTCCTGCCCCATTCGAGCATTTCCTTGCTTCGATCGGAACCTGTGCAGGCATATATATTAAAGGATTCTGCGACAGCCGCGGTCTGTCAACCGACGGAATTGAAATCGAAGAAAAAATCGAATACGACCCCATTCGACAGCGAATCGGCAAACTAATGCTCGAAATTCAAGTGCCGCCTGAGTTTCCCGAAAAATACAGGGATGCTCTCGTTCACACCGCAAACCTCTGTGCCGTGAAAAAATATATACAAGACCCATTTGAAATCGAGACCTACACAACCGAAAGGACTTTAGAAGAATCAACGATTAGCAATTAAATCATATTTGCTATTACTGCAAAAGCAGAAACCTCCACCCTTTCCCCCTTTGAATAAGGGGGATTCCGGGGGATTTTGTTTAATCAGAATTTACCACAACTATTCACTGTTCACTGTTCCCTAAATTGTCACCCTGAGCGGAGTCGAAGGATACCCCTGTCATTCCTGCAAAAACAGAAATCTCCTATGTCTGTCATTCCGCACCCGATGCGGAATCCATACTTTAAATTATAATAATAGGTTCTTGTCAAAAAAAAATAATTATAAATTATAACATTGAGAAAATAATATTTTGATATGATATTATTATTAGGTAAATTTTAATAGTCTTAGAACTTTGATTCAAAATTAGTTTTTAAGGATATGGCATGAAAAAGCCAGTCATAATATTATTCTTTGCATATACTATTACAACATATTGTCAGTGGCAAAACGTTGGAAACGTAGAAAGACTCAAAGCTCACCAAACCGAAATCGTTGATTATATCATTTCCCAGGATAATAAATTTATCTATACACTCGATTCTTTGGATACGTTAAAAAAGTGGGATTTAATAAGTGGGAAATGTGTATCAACCAGACAAATAAAATTAGATACAACATATCAAAAAGAACAAAAACACCTTTTTCTTTCCTCTGATGCACTGACTTATATAATATGTTATCGTAAAAATTATGAGAATATATTTTTTATTTATGATATTAATAATGACAATTTTATTGATAGCCTTAGTTTCATGTTTTCAGATGGATATTATAAGGCTAGTGATGTGAATCCAATTTTTTCTGATTTTTATTCAAATAAAAAAATATTCTTGAATTCCTGCGAATTTTGGAGTGGAAATGGTGGGGCTGAAGGTGGTGAAAACTCTGGTCAAATATCAGTTTTATTTAAGTCTGATACTGGATGGAATATGGAATCCTATTATATGGGTTATCCTTCAACAATAATAAAAGACAATTTCAAAACAATGATTTTCTGTAATCCTTATATTTTTTCTTATATAATTGGATATAAACCAACAGATTGGCGAAAAGAATATTATTTAAAAAATTTATTATTTAATTTCCATGATTTTTCAATTAAAACTCTATCAGATTTCCATGCCGTTGAAACCTTTAGCTCATATTCATCATCTGGTATAAGATACGATTTTAATTCAGGTCTTTTTACAAATAGTGATGACAGAATCATATTAAGTGAAAACGACTCTCTTTTTTATTCAATGCTTGATAGTGTAAGATTAAATTTTATCAAAGAATTAAAGTTTTACCATGGTAGGCAAATCTGGCTTTACAGTACATTTGACAGTAATTACTTCTTTATTTATCTCGATAATAAAATTGATATTTATAATTTGAATGACTTTATGCTTTGTAAATCCGTCATATTTGACAGTACAAACATTATTGAAAATTTAAAATATTCAAACGATAATCAATATTTATTCTTTTCGGATTCTTTGGGAAATTTATATAGAATTAAAAATGACAGTATTTTTTCTTTGAAAGCAAACTTTTTCACAAATGATACTATAATAGCTTTAAATTATTCAGTTCATTTTTTTGATAATTCCATTGGTTACCCTGACTCAAGACTTTGGGATTTTGGAGATGGACAAACGTCAACAGAATTGAATCCTGTTCACATCTACAACGATACTGGTTATTATAATATCAAATTAATTATAACAAAAGGCAATTCTCCTGATTCAATTATAAAAAATAAATATATTTATGTTTTACCTGCATTGAATGCAGATTTCGAATTTAATGAAAGCGGAAATGAACCGGTTGCGGTACAATTCAATAACAAATCTCTTGGACTAATTGACTCTTTAATATGGTTTTTTGGAGACAGTACAACAAGTAAAGAACAGAATCCAAATCATATTTATAAAATTAGTGGGAATTACATTGTAACTTTAAAAATATTCAGCAATATTTTAACATCTTCAATTACTAAAAGTGTGCCTGTTAATATAATTGAATCAGGTCTTGATACAAATAAATTTATATTTGAATTTACAGATACGAGTTTCCACGGGGCGATAGCCATCAAGGGATACGAAGACACAGATGACTTTTTAATTTATCATATACAATCACAAGATTCATCATTTTATCATGGTGCATATCATAAATTAAAAAATTTATGGTGTGATACAATTCTGTCCGGAAAAGATTTTCTTATTAAAAGACAGAATGGAACTTATGCCTATTTTTGCGATTCAACAGTTGTTAATCTTGACAAATTTGGTAATGAATTCAATAAAAAAAATACTGTTAACACAAAAATAGTGTTTTCTTTAAAATGTATAGATAATATAATCACAACAGCAAGATATGATGGCATTATAAATGGTTATCCAAACCAATATGGTTCAGACATTTTTAATGAAAATAATAATATAATAAATTCAATTCATTATGGAGTAAATTATGGAGAACCACTTAATTCATTAGTTTATAATCAATATAATTTAATGGCATTTTCAGACTCCAATAATTTAGATTATTCTGTCAG
>DAHXMP010000299.1 GCA_027371665.1 Bacteroidota bacterium
AGTACATCACATGCGAATTCAGAGACTGTGAAACATCATAGTAAAAAGGTTTCAAAAAAGGAAAGTACTAAGAAGGAGAAAACCGCTTTCACTGATATTCAGACGACTAAACCGTTCAAGGCTTCTGAACTGGGGAATTTCCTGCCAAAGTCAATTCTGGGAAAAAAATCTTCGCCATCATCTTCAGGCACAAGAGATGACAGTAAAAATCCTATAACAACTGCATCGAAGGATTATCAGCTCACAAGACATTGTATTCTTACGGTAACTTTAACAGATTATGGCAACTTGAAAAATATTCCTTCAAATGAGATGTCGGATTATAACTCACTTCCAAGACAAAGCGGGATGACTTCGTCTAAATTCGAGATACCCGGAAGCATGGGAGGTTATAAGTTGTGGTCTGACCAAAGATATGACGGTATGATAGGATTTTTGTACTATAACAGGTTTGCGATAAGGCTCGATATAATTCAAGGGGATAAATCACTTCCGAAATTCGATGAATTTGTAAAATACTTAAACCTGGAAAAACTTGTTCATTCTGCCGAAGCAAGAATAAAAAGTAAATAAATTTTTTTGATTAAATTTTTGAATTTATGAACGACTATAAATTATTAGGTAAAAAACCGACGAGGCACGGTTTTGGTGAAGGTTTGGTTACACTCGGAGAAAGGCACGACAATGTAATCGTTCTCGGGGGAGACATAACAGGTTCCGTGATGACATCATATTTTAAGGAAAAATTTCCCGACAGATTTTTTTCCATAGGAATAGCCGAGCAGAATGCAACGACAATAGCGGCGGGTTTCGCTTTGTCGGGCAAGATTGCTTTTTTTTCGAGCTACAGCGTGTTTGCGGCATTCAGGAATGCAGACCAATTGAGAATTTCAGTTGCATACAATGATGCCAATGTAAAAATAGGAGGAGGACATTCCGGAATAACAGTTGGTCCGGACGGAGCCACACACCAGGCAATGGAGGAAATTTCATTCATCAGGACATTGCCAAATATGAAGCTCGTCGTTCCATGCGATTTTACGGAAGCCAAAAAGGCAACGATTGCCATTGGTGAAATTTTCGGTCCCGCATTTATCCGCTTCGGCAGGTCTGCAGTTCCGATGTTTACCACTGAAGACACACCGTTTGAAATCGGGAAAGCATTAGTCATGCGGGAAGGCAATGATGTTGCATTGGTAGCATGCGGTTTAATGGTATGGGAAGCAATGACGGCTGCTGAAGAACTCGAGAAAAGGCACGGTATAAAAGCACGGGTAATTAATAATTCTTCGATAAAGCCGATTGACGTCGAAACTCTGACAAATGCAGCGAGAGATTGCGGCTGTTTAGTAACTGCCGAAGAACACCAGGTTCACGGAGGGCTTGGCGGAGCGGTTGCTGAAGTTATTGTGAAAAATTATCCCGTCCCAATTGAAATTGTCGGTGTCAGGGACAGGTTCGGGTGCAGCGGAGAGCCGGAAGAACTGATGGTGAAATTCGGCTTGACCTGGAAAGAGATTTATGCTTCGGCATTAAAAGCTATAGAAAGACGGGACAAAGGATTTATCGGTTACAGGCAGGTTAAGGATGTCGAAGACTATAAAGAATAATTTTCAATTTAGAATTTTCAATAAATTTTGAATAATTAATTTTCAATCTGAAAAATAATACAGCCCACGAAACGTAAATTTTTATTATGAAAAAGAATAATAAAAATATTGCCAATTCAACCCAAAAAGACGAGTTAATCAGGAAGGAAATAAAAGAGCTGATTTCAAGAATCGAGCCCTGCTCCGAAGTTTATCTATTCGGTTCAAGGACAAGGGGCACAAATAAAAGAAATTCCGATTGGGATTTACTCATTCTGCTTGACGGAAAGGTTGATTTGAAAAGACAGGAAAAAATTATTGATGAATTGTTCGATATTAAATTGGAAAAAAGAATTGTTTTTAATTCGATAATAAGAAATAAAGATATATGGAGAAATGATGAGCTTATGCATTTTACTCCGTTTTACAAAAATGTTGAAATAGACAAGGTGGCATTGTAAAAATGAAACATATTTCCGAACTCATCAAATATAGATTGGAAAAAGCATGGAGTACTTTTAGGGATGCTGAACTTTTAGTTAATGAGAACCGTAAGGGAAGCGCTTTAAACAGAATGTACTATTCCTGCTTTTATGCAGTATTAGCTGCTTTGTTATCAATCGACAAAAATGCCAAGACTCATAAAGGTGTCAAAAGTCTATTTAGTGAACATTTTATATATACCGGTATTATACCAAATGAATTGGGTAAATTTTATGGAAAGATTTTTAATCAACATATGGAACAGGACTATGACTATTATGCCGATATTGAAAATATAGATTTAAATAGTTATCTCAACAAACCAGGAATTTCATACAAACAATCGAATCAGCATTAATATCCTAAAATAATTTTTTACAAATCATATTGATTTTAAGGAAAAACTTATTATATTAAAGTGAATTTTTGGTCTTTTCTTTTTGGAAATGAGAACAATTCTTATGAAATATATTGGTGCAATAGTGATTATGGCAGCTTTAACAAGTACTTTTTGTCAGGACAGTCCCGATGCCGGCCAAATAACATACAGGCCAGCGACTGTTGCCGGAGCCTTTTATCCGGAAAATATTGATTCTTTAAAAAATTCTATTAACGAATATCTTTTACCAGATGAACCTAAACTTATTAAAGGAGATATAATAGGTTTGGTTGTCCCCCATGCAGGTTATGTATTTAGCGGCTGGGTTGCAGGAAAAGCCTACAGGGAACTTGAAGGAAAGAAATACGACGATATAATTATTATTTCGCCCAGCCACACAAAGGCTTTCCAGGGTTCATCCGTATTTAAAGGTGAAGGATATACCACCCCGCTTGGTGTAGCAGGGGTTGACCTTGAGCTTGCAAAGGAAATTGCGGACGGCAAATCATCTTATGTTAAATATTCCCTCGACGGGCATGAATGGCAGGGCGGCAGAACAGAACATGCAATAGAAGTCCAGGTGCCTTTTTTACAGGTGGTTCAACCCAATACTCCCATCATCCCAATAATTATGGGTTCGCAGGATTTCCCGACAGTTGATGCTCTTGTGAAGTCAATTGTTAAAGCTGTAAGAAAATTAAGGAAAAAGGTATTGATTGTAGCGAGTTCAGACTTGTCTCATTTTCATAACCAGAGGACAGCCGAATCAATTGACACTCCTTTTGTCAGGGCATTTTCAAAATTCGATTATTTTAAAATGGAAATGAATCTTTTCTCAGACAGGTGGGAAGCCTGCGGTGGAGGTCCGATAATTGCAACAATGATGATTGCAGAACAGCTCGGTGCAAACTCTACATATCCGTTTCTTTATGCTACTTCTGCAAATTCACCTTTTATTTCAGCCGATTCCTCGAGGGTTGTTGGTTATTGCAGCGGAGCTATTTATAATGACATGAGCGGCAAATTAAACATTCTCCCCAACCTTAACGAAGATGATAAAAAATTCATCATGGATGTGGCAAAAAAATCAGTTAAAGCTGCTGTTACTAATACTGAAGTCGAACTAAAAGATAAAGTGAACAGTGAATTAAATGATGAATACGCCGCATTTGTTACATTAAAAGAAGATGGCATTCTTCGCGGTTGTATGGGCCAGACATTTACAACCTCATCGTTACTTAATGCTGTAGTAGAAGCAGGTAGGCTTGCGGCTACAAGGGACCCGAGGTTTAAGCCGGTTAGCAAAATTGAATTGGATAAACTCGAATATGAGGTTACAATTCTTTCGAGATTTAAAAAAATTCTCTCTGATAAAGAAATTGAAATCGGTAGAGACGGCGTTTATCTCAGATTAGGCAATTCCGCGGCATTATTTTTGCCCCAGGTGGCTCCCGAACAGCACTGGAATACAGAAGAGCTTCTTGAGAATTTATGCTCTAAAGCCAGGCTGCCGCTCGATGCCTATAAATCACCCGATGCGGAACTGTTCATTTTCCAGGCAATGATAATTGATTGATTAAAACAAAAATAATTTATGAAAAAAACTTCAGAGAAAATAAAATACAATACAAAAGGATTAAGAAAAATAACCGGGCTGAAAAAAGATAAAACGAAAATAAAAATCGAAGAATCGTTAATCCATGAAATAGCAGAATTAGCTGATGACAGCAATGTTAAATTATACATAATCGGCGGTTATGTTCGCGATTATTTTCTTCAGAGATATAGAAGTGATTTTGATTTTACGGTTGTCGGCGATGCAATTGATTTCGCGAAGAAAACTGCAAAATATTTCAAGTCAAAAGCTGTTGTTTACACACGATTCAGAACGGCAATGGTTCCGGTTAAGGGGCATAAAATCGAATTTGTCGGGACGAGAAAAGAAGAATATATTTCCAATTCAAGGAAGCCTGTCGTAACAGAAGGGACACTCGACGAAGACATCAGGAGAAGGGATTTTACGATAAACACTCTTGCCGTATGCCTCAACAAAGATAATTTTGGAGAACTTATTGATTTATTTGATGGTGTAAAAGACCTCGATGATAAAATTCTAAAAACACCTCTTGAACCGGAAATTACTTTCAGTGATGACCCGCTCAGGATGATGAGGGCGGCGAGATTCGCATCACAGATAGGCTTCGGAATCGAAGAAAAAACTTTTATTGCAATGACTAAAATGTCCGAACGAATAAAAATCATTTCACAGGAAAGAATTTCGGATGAATTTTTAAAAATAATTGCTTCCCCAAAACCGAGTGTAGGAATTAAAATTCTTAATAAATCAGGCTTGCTGAAAATCATATTTCCGGAATTATACAACTTAATCGGAGTTGATTACGTTCAGGAAGAAGATAAATTTTTCGGGCACAAAGATGTATTTCTTCATTCTCTCCAGGTTCTGGATAATATAGCGGAAGTATCGGATAATGTCTGGCTAAGATTTGCCGCTCTTACTCACGATTTAGCAAAATCAATAACGAAAAAATATATACCGGGGACAGGGTGGACATTCTACGGGCATGAAGAATTAGGGGCAAGAAGAGTTTCAAAAATCTTTCACAGAATGAAACTGCCGCTTGAAAATCTGCCTTATGTTGAAAAATTAATCAGGCTTCATCAGCGTCCAATGGCACTTGTTGATGAAGGTGTTACCGATTCTGCGGTAAGAAGGATAGCCTTCCAGGCAGGGGATGCACTCAAAGATTTGTTCGTTCTATGCAAGGCGGATATAACAACAAAAAATCCTGTACTTTCGGCAAAATATCTGAACAATTATGAGATAGTAGCCAACAAAGTTATCGAGGTTCAGGAGAAAGACCGTCTTCGTGAGTTTCAGTCTCCTGTTCGTGGAGAGGAAATAATGGAAATCTGCGGCATCAAACCATCTCCTGTTGTCGGTTATATTAAAACGGCTATCGAAGAAGCAATCCTTGATGGGTTGATTCCCAATGAATACGAACAGGCAAAAAAATACTTTCTCGACCATAAAGATGAATGGTTAAATGAAGCAAAACAAGCTTTAATTTTGTTAATTTAGAATTAGTAAAATCCGGAAATTATATGATAGAAATAGTAAACTTACATAAATCCTTCGGGCCCAAAACAGTTCTCAATGGTGTTAATTTAACCATTCCAACAGGCAAGTCAATGTGTATAATCGGCAAATCGGGATGTGGCAAAAGTGTATTGCTGAAACATATAGTCGGCTTGCTTGAACCTGATAAAGGCAAGGTTATAGTTGACGGGCTGAAAATTGATGATTTGACAAAAGATGAATTATTCGATTTCAGGCAAAAAATTGGATTCGTTTTTCAGGGTTCTGCATTGTTCGATTCTTATACGGTTTTTGAAAATGTTGTCGTGGGTTTATATGAGCACGGCATGAGAAACCAGGATGAACTTGAAAAAGAAGCTATTCGGGTTTTAGCATCCGTTGGCTTATTACCGGAAAATAACGGCAAAGACTCATCTATATTTAATAAAGAATGGGAAATTCTTAAAAATAAAAAACCGGCAGATTTATCGGGCGGTATGAGAAAAAGAGTTGGTGTTGCACGAGCTCTTGTTGGAAATCCTACATATATTTTTTACGACGAGCCTACGACAGGATTAGACCCTGTAACATCCGAACAGATAGACAATCTCATCGCAGGATTAACTAAAAAAATGAATGTTACATCCTTAATAATTACTCATGATATGTTCTCAGTATTTAAATTCGCAGATTCGGTAGCCATGCTTGACGAAGGATTGGTAAGATTTAACGGTACCCCTGATGAATTTTGCAGGTCGGAAGACCCTGCTGCTAAGGAGTTTTTAGAAAGATATATGAAAAAGCAAAACCTGTAATAATATTTACTTTAGAAGACAGAGCCAGGATAATTTAACCATTGAATTTGTATTTAAAACAAGAAAATAAAACCCGGAAGATATATTCCTCATATCAAGTGTCATTTTATATAAGTTGGCTGATAAATATTTATTTATAAACCTTTTTACAACTTCACCGTTAGTATTGTACATATATAATTCCGTATTACCATCTTCAATCACAGATATTTCAGCTTCACACTCATCACTTGCAGGATTGGGCGATAATTTCAGAATAAACTTAGAATTCATATCAATAAGCCTTGCTCCGCCTTCTTCACAAATCCCTTTCAGAATAAATTTGCCTTCATTTGTATGAATACCGATATTTTTTCCGATTCAATTCATTTCGGACAGAGATAATGATGTAGAAGTTTCGTTGCCAAGAACAGCCTGAAACTTCAAATTTGACAGGATACTATCACCAGTATTCGGTAATGACATTGTTATTGGTATTTTTCTGAAATTACCACTAATACATCTTTTAACAGAATCATCAAGGGGATATAATAAGGAATAGTTCAGCACCAGTTCTCCTTTGAATCCACTTATTCCCGATTGTATCAGATTTTTTGAACCTGATAAATAAACCTTAACATTGACAGTGTCACCGGGTTTTGCCTCACAGCTTGAAACTGATATTGTTGCCGAAGAGTAAAAAGAATAAATATAATTTTCAGATATTGCTTTACATCCGTTTGTATCTGTTATCTCTACTTTATAACTGCCTTCAGTATCTGGAATGACAAAATTATTATCCTCATTTATTAAAAGAACATTGTTTAAATACCATCTGTATTGAGTTGCGATACTTGAGTACAAGATATTATTAATTTCAGTAATTATTGGTTTATCGTGTTACGGATTTACATGTACAAAAAACTCTGCTGTTGTTGTATCCGGGGGTGAATTATCGTCTGATACACTCAGAGAATAAATGCCGGATACTGAAGGCTGAACATTAACAATTGAATCATTCAAAGAACCGATTATGTCAATATTGGGAGACCAGTTGTATTAATAAGGTTTACACCTCCTGAAATAAACACGGATTCACCGAGTGATATTATCTCTCCGAAACAAATTGTATTAAAATTATTTTTTACCTCAACTCTCAGAAAGGGTATACTTCCCTGTTCCTTATAAACAGCCAGTCCTTTCCTGAGAGTACCTATCCAAACATACCCGTCTTTATCTATAGCTATACTTGTTACATAATCACCGGGTAAACCGGAATTCATTCTTTGCCAAACATTCCAGTTTACATCATCAAAAACCGCTACACCGTTGTTTGACGTACCAATCCACTTTTAATAAATAGAATCAATTGCTATTGATTCAATCAGGTTATCAGGCAATCCGGAATTTAATACGTTAAAAACCTTTTTGCTAATTATTATCTTACTATTATTTTAAGGTGCGAATTAAGTAATATAAAATTGTCTTAATTAATTTTTTTTAGAAAAATATTACAGCATGTTTCTACATAATTGGCTTAAGTCATAATCTTTACAAAAAATCAATAGATAAAAGCCATTTGTTTTTCTTTTATAAAAAAATCCTTTTTGCAGCAATTTCAAGTTTTTCAAAACCTTCGTCAAGGTTTTCACTTGTCATGTTTAACGGTGGTCTGAATCTTATTGATTTTTCACCACTGGGCAGAATCAATAAACCTTCTTCATAACATTCATTCTTCAGTTTGTTTCTCATTTCAGAAGTTTTGACATCAAAAGCACAGAAAAAGCCTCTCCCGCGGGGATTTGACAAGTATTCCGGATATGTACCGGTCAGTCTTATTATTTTAGATTGCAGGATTGGCGCAATTGCTTTTACATTTTCAAGAAGTTTGTCTTCTTCTATAATCTCCAGGTACCTTGCTGAACGAACCATATCAACAAGATTGCCGCCCCATGTGGAATTGATTCTGCTTGAAACATGAAAAACATTATCCGGAACTTCATCAATTTTATCACCGACAATAATTCCGCAAATTTGCATTTTTTTGCCAAACACCATAATATCAGGTTTGACACTCATTTGTTCATGAGCCCACATCGTACCTGTAATTCCGACACCGGTCTGAATTTCATCGAAAATCAGCATTGCATCGTTCTCATCTGATAATACTTTCAAATTCTGTAAAAATTCATTCCTGAAATGATTGTCTCCTCCCTCACCCTGAATAGGTTCTATGATGATAGCAGCAATATCATCCCTATTATCATGGAAAGCAGACTTTATTTCTATGATTGCTTTTAGCTCGTTTGCCTTAACTTTTTCTAAGTTTTTTCCTTCTAATGGAAATTCGATTTTTGGATTGATTATCCTGGGCCATAGAAACTTTGGATAATAAATCGTTTTCGCCGGGTCTGTATTTGTAATGGACATAGTATACCCGCTTCTGCCATGAAAAGCCTGAAAAAAGTGAATTATCTTACTCCCCTTTTCGGTTTTATATCCCTTTAAGAAATTTTTCCTGACTTTCCAGTCAAAAGCGGTTTTAAGGGCATTTTCAACAGCAAGTGCACCTCCGGAGATAAAAAAATTATATTTAAATCCGTCGGGAACTGCAATTTCATTAAAAGTTTTGACAAACGAAGCCATCTCCTGTGTATATAAATCGGAATTTGACGGTTTGTTAATTGCTGAGTTTTTGAGATAATCCGGGAAACCGTTTTCAAAAAGCTTCGGATGATTCAATCCTAAAGGCAAAGATGCAAAACAAGTAAAAAAATCACAGAATCTTTTTCCTGTCAGTGCATCAAAAAAATAGGGATTTTTGCTGTTTTTAAGGTCCAGGACAAAATTAAAGCCATCAATAAGCATGTGTTTTTTTAATTCATTTAAAACATTTTCCGAATCAACGTAGTGCTTCGGTTTATAACCATTATGAGAATTCATTTCTCCCTCCAATAAATAAAGATATGTAAAAAAATAAAATTAGTATGAAATTAAGAATAAAATAAATTTACAGAGGGATTTGGCTGGTTAAATATAGAGAGTTGAGAAGGTATACTTTAATAAACAGACCCGAGATAAACGAGCCACCGCGTATTGTCCCTTTATTAAAAATATTCATAGATGCTATTAAAGTTTTATTTCTCATAAATGCAAATTATAAATTTTTTAATTATTTAAAAAAAATTTGTAAATAAAATATGAAAATTCTTAGGA
>DAHXMP010000306.1 GCA_027371665.1 Bacteroidota bacterium
ATTACTAATTTCTGATACATATTTAAATTCATTTGGTTTAAGCAATGTATCAAAGGGATAATAATATGGTTTTAATTGAATCAAAAAATATTTTTGTGCATATTTCATCCCATAAGTGGGTGAGTTCTGACATGTATCAATCATTACTAAGTCAGGATTTATTGTTCCAAAATTTGTTATGTTATCATAATTATTTTGATATAATAACTCAAGGGCACATTGAGCATAAATAATTTTATTTACAACAAATATTAAAAAAATTGAAAAGATAAACATAAAATATTTCATATTTCGCCTTTAAGTAAATTTCTTATTTAATTTTTATGAATTTATATAATTTATTTTTATACCTAAAATAATATGCACCAGAATTTAATACTGTGACATCAACAACATCGTTAATTATTGTTTTTAATAAAACCTCTTGACCAATTTCTGAATATATTTTAATTTCATCTTGATTAAAATGATTATCAGATTTTATAAATAAATATTCAAAAACAGGATTTGGATATAAAATTATTAATTCCCCATTCACACTATTATCTGGAACAATTGTATAATTGTAAGCTCGCATCTGATATGATGCATAACTTATTGAATCAATGGATTTTAGGATATTAACTATTGAGTCACAATTTTCATATTGATTAAGCGAAATTAATATCAAAGGATTTTTCAATAGAGAAGAATCTGAAACTTCTTCAAATAATCCATGAAAAAGTATTTGGCCATAATTATTTTCTAATTGTTCAAATTTTTGTTTCAATTGAGAGCAGTGATTACTAATTTCTGATACATATTTAAATTCATTTGGTTTAAGCAATGTATCAAAGGGATAATAATATGGTTTTAATTGAATCAAAAAATATTTTTGTGCATATTTCATCCCATAAGTGGGTGAGTTCTGACATGTATCAACCTTAACTGAATCAGGATTGATTGTACCCTCATTTGTAAGCGGATTATAATCATCGGGCCAAATCATCTTTAGACAAGAATCCGGCGTATGATACTGTCCCTTCGCCTGTGGCGGCAAACACACAAACAAAACAGCAAAAATAAATAAGCAAGCAATGAGGACTGAACTGTGTTCTGTCCGTACATTTTTCTTTTTCATTTTTCTTTCCTCCTAAAAGTTGGAGATTTATTTTATATTTATGTCAATTTTCGTTTCAATGCGGCATGAGAGCCGTATCTCAAGCGGCAGTTCCCTTAAAATCGTGTGTAGTTCTTATCTTACCCAAAAATAAAAATTCATTAATATTTATAAGCATTTATAATTGCGAGTATATATAAAATTATTGAGAAAAGCAAGAAATATTATCGTGCCTGAAAAAATTTTTTAAAATAAAAAAGGCGGTTAATAAACCGCCTTCATACTACTCATGAAATGAATTGACCACCTGTTTCAACCTTTACCATGGTAAGTATATCAACTTTAGCATTCTCTTTCACTCTTAGAATCCCACCATTTTGAACGACAATTTTTTGTCCAATATTTCTTGTAATTTGAGTGGCTGATTCCATTGCAATTTCCCCGCTCTCAATGACGACATCACTTGTGCTACGTGTGTTAATCTCAGCCCCGGGTCTCATTGTAAGTGTGCCGCTGCTAACTGTAAGAAACGAGTTCTCATTTAAATCAATTACACCATATGCCTCACTTATCGAATTGCTTGTGTTATTTATTACATGTATGCCTGAAGTAGAGACTCCAAAACAATGGACTCTCATGTCTGAAAGCTTCATAAAGCCTTCAAGCGTTACATCCCGCAAATATCCTTCCATTAAAATTTTACCTGTGCTTGTGCTTGGTGGCATTACAGCGGCAGATTTAATTTTGTGTCCTACCCCCGATTGGTCTGTGGTTAGGATACCATCAATAGCTAAAATGCAATTATCAGGAACGGTAAGAGTAACTGGTATTGGTGGTGTTGCATTTATGCTATTAATTTTTGTTACACCCTGATTGTTGTGAAACTCACCGGGTAAACTAACTCCACCATAACCTCGGTTGGGGCCAGGAATAAAATACCCACCACTATAATTTAACACATGCAATATTGTACCATTTGGAAAAACAGTACATTCAGGGCAATTTATAAATCCAGGTGCAATTTCCATATCTGCATCAAGTTCAAATAAACCATGACCTAATTTTACCCATGAACCTAAATGCAATAATTTTTTACCATCAGGAGTCTCATTTCCATTACCAGAAGGTGAAAAATCAAGAGTATTTGTTTCATGATATTCATATAAACCTTTATTAGCTATTGAATGAGCCACAGCCCTATATGCATCAACATACCCAAAACCAACTCTTTGAGCCCAACTCCTCCTTAATCTATCATAACTGAGAGCGTTATTTTGAACAACATAATTATATTTATATTTTTCATTTCTATCCCTATTGGCTCTATTATATGCTACATCAAGATCATTGTGATATGTAAAGCTTGATGAATAACGGCCGCCATCCTGAAAGGGTCCGGTCCACATTTCATAATCAGGTATCTTCTTTGCTGTAAAAGTGAGAATATCATATACCCTTCTATGTACATCAGCCGGCTCGATACCATTAACAGGGTCAGTATCCGGCATTAATATTCCATTTGATTGAACTTTATGGGGAACATTCATAAAATTATTTACTGAAAGCATCAAACCTACAATTCCGGCAACCTGAGGAGCAGCCGAAGAAGTGCCACCCGATGCAACTGTATATTTTACAAAATAACAACCAACTCTTCCGACACATCGTACCCAATTGGGTAATTGATTATTTCTGTCTTGAATTGTTAAAGGTGGTGAAGTTGGCTCAGGTCCGCAATGACATTCTGCAAAGTCTCTCATACTCTGTTCATTAGATAAATCAACCTGATTAACATCACAATTTTCATGACCTGGTTCTAAAATACCATCAATAGCAGCCATTATACCACTTGCGGGTGCACAAACATCAAACCTTGCTTCTGCTCTTCTTAAAATACGCAAATCGCGCCATTGCCAATTATAAAGGTCTTCGGGCCTTCGTGGAAATTTAACATAATCTCTTGAAAAACGATAATTAAATATAAAAATTTCATCCTCATATTGAATTCTTTGATTAGTAACATTCCAATTCCCATTTATAAAATATTCGGATGGCCACTGATTGTGTATTAAATTTTCAGTACATGTATGCCAACCACCATTCGATACACCGCCTACAATAATAGGTTTTACATCTTGAATGCCATCAGGGTCTCTAATTGTATCTCTAACAAATATCATTCCATCATCTTCAAGGTTCCCTTCATGTAAACTTCTTGGTTGTAATTCATAAAGTGATTGACCATTTTCTATAATAGGTTGTCTAGTTCCAAAATATGGTAATTCCATTTGATTACCGCCAGCAGCAATATGAACAATCCCATAATCAATTGCATCTATTCTGGGGGGATAATCGTTAGAAGTGCTCATGCTAATAATATTAGGCATAACTTTAATGTGATTAACTTGTTGGTCAACATCATATAAATAAGCTCTCCAGGTATTAATAATAGCTCCTCTAACATTTGGAGCTGTGCCTACCATTGGATTATTATCAAATGGAGCAATTGCTGTTGATAAAACTAGGAGATCATGTAACCCATAACTATCATTATCTTGTGCTATAAAAGGCATATTGGTCCATCTAGTATTAGCTGTATTTATATCATTATCACCAAATAATTTTGTATAATATGTGCAAATAAAATTTTTATTTAATAAATGATTTGGACCAAAAAATTCTTTATGATATAACCATCTTGATGGGTCAGTTGTATAGTTTTCGCCAACTGCTATTGTAACAGGATTTTGTACAAAATTATTGTCTCCCGTTGTTATTTCCCATGCCATTGGTAATTTCATTGAATAAAGATTCCATTGATAACCAAGCTTATGAAAATTTCTTCCGAAAATTTCATCGCTTTCAAAGGTATTAATATTCGGTCCCCATACTGTATGGTAAAATAATCTTTCTTCAATATCATTTATGCTTTTTCTCGGAATAATCCCAACATCTGTTTGAGGTAAATTGAACAAAATATATTCAACTGGATAATATCTGATATCTGCATGCCAAATTTTAACAATATTTGATAATTTACTTATCACTGAATCAAGAAGTTCATAATCTTCTAATTCAATTATAAATTCTGGATGCAAAATATGTGTTGAATCTATGGGGAATATTCTTTTAAATTTAATATTGCCATAAATAGATTCAAAATTTTTAAATCCTGAATATGTTTCGGGATAATTTATGGAATCAATATCATTAGTCGTATAAATTGAATCCAAAACCAAGGGTATTATTTGAAAAATATAATCTGTAGTCAAAATATTAATGCCATATTTTACAAACTTTTTACCAAAGGTTATAGATTCTGAACATGTATCAATTTTTACAGAATCGGGATTATTAAAATATTTATTTGTATCAAGAGGAAATTCTAATATTATACAATCTTGAGTTAATAATCTATTGGCATTCATTAAAGAAATTATCAATACTATCAAAAGAAAAAATTCAGATTTCATAAGTCACCTTAAAATAAAAAATGGTATGACATTATTTTTAATTTTTATAAAATATAATCCATTTGTAAATTCATTTATTTTAACATTAGTTTCATTATTTGAAAGGACTGAACTTTTCATTAAATTACCCCTATAGTCATACAAGTAATAATTAACCGGATAATTTGAAAATTCATTATTAATAATGATTTTTATATATTCATTATTGAGTTGAGGTACCAATATAAAGAGTTTATAATCATGATGTATTGAATCTTCGACAGATAGTACTCCCCAACAGCATATAGAATCTACAGCCCAAATACTATCAATATTATTTAAGTATTTAATAACTGAATCAACAATATGATATTGATTAAAAAAAAGAATAAAGACAGGATTTTTTAAATCTAATGAATCTATTGGGTGTGTTCTATGAAAATAACATTTGCTAAATTTATTCACAAATAATTTAAAATCTTCTTTAATATTAGGATAATTTACACTATCAATATCATCTATATCAACAGTTGTATCTAAAGGTAAAGGTTTTTGAATAAAAAAATATACATGAGAAAGGAATACAAAATTCCTTTTTGCATACATTAACCCATAAGTAGGTGAGTCAAAACATGAATCAACTTTAATTGAATCACTATTATACGAATATCATTCATTAGGGCAAATCATCTTTAGACAAGAATCCTGTGGCTGATACTGTCCCTTTGCCTGTGGCGTAAAGCATACAAACAAAACAGCAAAAACAAATAAGCAAGCAATGAGGACTGAACTGTGTTCTGTCCGTACATTTTTCTTTTTCATTTTTCTTTCCTCCTAAAAGTTGGAGATTTATTTTATATTTATGTCAATTTTCGTTTCAATGCGGCATGAGAG
>DAHXMP010000197.1 GCA_027371665.1 Bacteroidota bacterium
TGTTTCAAGCTTATTAAGACTTTCCCAGGGCGAATATTGATGGGGTTATTTGTTCATGAACCCTTCCCTGGAAAAAAATGCCGGGAAAACCGTAATTCCTGAATATCCTGGGATAGCCTCCCCTGTGGTGTTCCTTAGAGCCGTCAAGCTGGGAGTGATCGCTCTCTATCGTGCAAATAAAACCACCGGTGTCATCTGCAGAAGATTCAAGTAAAGGTTTTACAAGCATGGATGTTCTCTTATCGAGTCTTTCATCTGCATCGAGATAAAGAATCCAATGCCCGGTTGAATGCTTCAGTGCTTCATTTCTTGCAGCGGCAAAATCATCAGACCATACGTAATCAAATATTTTTGCATTATAATGACGAGCAATATCCCTGGTTTTATCAGTCGAACCTGTATCAACGATGACAATTTCATCTGCAATCCCCGAAACGCTATCAAGACACCCCGGTAACTGCTCTTCTTCGTTTTTTACAATCATACTGAGAGTCAGAAAGGGTTTAATCTTATCTTGCTGACCGAATAATATATCATTTGATTTTTTCTTTTCAAATCCATTGATTTTTTGTATTGCATCATTAACCTGATTCATGTAATTTTTTATATCTTCCCTCGCAGGTTCAAGAATTATCGCCCTTTCTAATAAACTTTCTGCTTCATCGAATTTTTTCCACTGAAAAGCAACATTTGCCAAACCTACAATACAACCAACGTCATTAGGATTGAGTTTGTATCCTTTTTCAAATTCTTTTAGAGCAACATCGAATTGCTTCAAGCCAATGAGGCATTTACCTTTCCTGAAATGAAGCTGTTCGGGAGGCAGATTATAATCACCGACAATAAGAGCTGTTACATCACCGGTTTTGCTGATGTCGTCCATACGTTCATAAGCATCGAGTGCATCGGGGAAATTTCCTTTTTGCGAGTAAGTATCGCCCAATATGTAATTGGCAAAAGCCTGGTTAGGAACAATTTTTAAAGATTCCTTTGCCCTTTCGATAGCAAGTTCATATTTTTCGGACTGAAATGCTATAACAGCACCGAAGTTGAGAGCCTGAGGCTTTACGGCACTGTTTGGATTAACCGTATCGAGGCATAATTTAATATCATCCTCAGCCTTTTCAAGATTCTTTAACGCAAGATATGTTTTTGCTCTTTGATAAATCATATAAGCATCGCCTTTCTTGTTTTCGATTGCCTTATTTAGCAATGCCAGGTTGCGTTCCTGTTTCTTTTTCATTTCACCAGGTGAAAATCCATAACCGAGATGAACTAATTCAACAGGAGTATTTTCTAGTCTGTACCCGGAAGAAAGTAACTGTTCAAGAACCTGTTCATGTATAATACCATTAAATCTTATCCCGGGTTTATTTCTGAAAAGTCTTAATAAGCTTGAAACATAAGTATCAACACCACCATCAGTTCTCCTGGCTTCCGAAACGATTTTAATAAGCCAGCCGCCTGTTTCAGCTTTACTCTTTTTGAGAGTGGTCTTTACCAGTTCCGGATTCAGAATCCTTTCGTCAGCATCAATTATTAATATATAAGGATATTTTGCCTCATCAAGTCCTTTATTTCGGGCAAAAGAAAAATCGTCATTCCATTCGATTTGTATTACTTTGCAGCCGAACTTTTCAGCCAGTTCAACTGTTCCATCCTGGGATCCGGTATCAACAATAACAATTTCATCTGAGCATGGCTGAACAGATTTTAAACAGGCGGGTAATAATTTTTCTTCATTCCTTGTAATAATGCAAACTGATATTTTTATATCCAAATTTTTTCCTTAAATGTAATAAATATTGTAAACTATAATTATAATCAAAAACTATGCTATTATTATGTATATATTTTATTTCTATCAATTTATTTTTTAAATATTAAAGTTCAAAATAAGCCCCAAAATATTTTGTTATTTAGGTTTTAAATATATAAATTGTTTGCTGCAAAAGTTGAATTATTTTAATAAAAAATAGAGTTGAGGTAATCAACCATGAAACAAAAAATTACAATTTATTTATCATTATTATTGCTTGCCTTTACGATTCTGTATATCTTTCCGGAAAACATGAGGGCACAAGTATCAGAAACATTATCCTATCCCGTTTTTGAACCGAATAATAATTATAGTTTCTCCCAGGTTAGAAGTTCTTTGGAAAACTATTGGAAAAACAAGCCCCGAGCTAAAGGTGACGGATGGAAAATTTTTAAGAGATGGGAATATTTCTGGGGACAGAGACTTGATTCTGCAGGTAAAGTTCCCAATATGGCTAAAATTTATCAAAATTGGCAGGCTTATTTGGCTAAAGATAAACAGAAAAAAGATAAAATAACTGGAATTAATCCATGGACTTTTCTTGGTCCTTCGAGTGAACCCTATAAAAGTATTTTATCAAGCCCCGAAGGGGTAGGAATGGGAAGAATTAATTGTATTGCATTTGACCCGAATAATCAGAATATAATTTGGGTAGGTGCTGCTTACGGAGGTGTGTGGAAATCAACCGACGGAGGAATGAGCTGGAATACTTTTCCTTTCACTGAATTTCTTTCTATAGGTATATCTGATATAGCAGTTTCCCCTTCCAATCCAAATATTGTATATGTTGCAACAGGAGATGCAGACGGTTCGCTTAGTCCTAATGTCTGCTACAGCATTGGCATTCTTAAAACAACTGACGGCGGCAATACCTGGGCAGTTACCGGTTTTAAGAATCAAATTGCTGACGGAGTAATAATCAATAAACTGCTTGTTCACCCCTCTAACCCGGATACTGTCTATGCTGCGACAAGTAAAGGATTATACAATACTTTCAATGGTGGAGCCACATGGAATGTAAGGGCTAATGCATATTTCAGGGACATGGAATTCAAACCCGGTAATACCGGGATTATTTATGGGGCAGCTATTTTACAGAACCAGCAGGGAAATTATGTTTATGGTGTTTTGAATTGTGTCCTATCCCAAACGAACTGGACTGCAAATTTCACTTTCCCGATAACCGACGTAAGAAGAATTGCTATTGCCGTAACACCAGCTAATCCAAATGTCATTTATGCTTTATGTGCTGCCTCGGACCTTGGATTTCATTCCTTCCTTAAGTCAAATGACGGAGGAGCCACATGGTCAATAATTGCACAGAGAAACAGTTCGCCTAACATCCTTAATGAAAATTTTGCCGGTTCGGGTAATGGAGGGCAGGGCAATTACGACTTATGTGTAGCGGCATCCAGAACAGATGCAAATCTTGTATATATAGGCGGTGTAAATATATGGAAAACAACAGATGGTGGTTCTCACTGGACATTGAATGCAGAGTGGACAGGTGAACATGGAGTACCCTGGGTACATGCTGACCAGCATTCCCTTGAGTTTTCTCCTGCAAATATACTATTCTCGACAAATGACGGTGGAGTTAACAAAACCACTAATGGAGGCACTAACTGGATTGATTTGAGCAACGGCCTGGAGGTTACACAATTTTACAGGTTAAGCAGTGCTCCAACCAGTGAAGGTATTATTTACTGCGGTTCTCAGGATAACGGCACTCACAGGCTTCTTGCCAAGTCATGGAAAAATGTTCTTGGGGGTGACGGCATGACATGCCTCGTTGACCCAACGAATTATAATTTTGTTTATACTTCTCTCTATTACGGTGATTTTTGGAAATCTACCGATGGAGGCGACCATTTTGCCGAAATGCTGAACTCTTCGATTACCCAGGAACAGGGCGGTTGGGTTACGCCAATGGTTATAGACCAGAAGAATCCGTCAATCCTGTATGCAGGATACCAAAATGTATGGAAATCCACTAATCGTGGTGCGAACTGGTCTAAAACCGGCACGGTGTCCGATACAAATAACAATGTTGTTTGGTCTATGGCAGTAGCTCCATCTAATTCGAATTACCTTTATGTTACAAAAATGGGGGGTGTCTGGCTTTCAACAAATGCAGGGGTTAATTGGACTCAAATTATAACCGGAGGATTAATCTCAAGTATTGTGGTTGACCCAAATAATCCAAACAGGATTTGGTTTACTCAATCAGGTTATGCAGACAGTTTAAAGGTTTATGAATATAATGGGACTTTATTAAAAAACATATCTGGTTCACTTCCGAATGTTCCCGTTAATTCAATTGTGTACCAGAATAATTCTCCGGACAGGTTATATATCGGTACCGATGTAGGAGTTTTTTACAGGGATAATAGGATGAATGACTGGCAGCTTTTTAATGAGGGGATGCCTAATGTAGTAATTAACCAGGTTGACATTCAATACGCTTCACAAAAAATACGAGCTGCAACTTTCGGCAGAGGATTATGGGAAAATGACCTGATTGAGTGCAATGCCCCCTTGCCGGAAATTCAGGCGGCAAAAACCGACATTTGTGAAGGGGACAGCGTGAGACTTGAAGTTCAGGATATCTATAAATCATATCTTTGGTCTTCGGGAGAAAGAACAAACTATATTTATGTGAAATCTGCCGGGAATTATTATGTTACTGTTACCGACAGTTCAGATTGTGTCTATTCAACAACACCGATTTCGATTAATATTCACAGTATCCCAAATATCAGCGTCAATGTTACGGGTAATACCACCTTCTGTGAAGGGGACAGTGTGATATTAACAGGCAATCCCAAATTTACGTTTACAAAATGGGAATGGTCCAACGGTTTGACCGACAGAAGCATAACAGTCAAAAGTTCAGGAATATACAGAGTTACCGGCACAACATCAGATAGCTGTGTTAATACTTCTGATTCTGTTGTGATAGTTGTCAATCCAGTTCCAGAAAAACCGACGATTACAAGAAACGGAAATATACTTACTGCTTCACAGGCTTTGAAGTATCAGTGGTATCGGAATAATGTACCAATTCAACAGGCTACACTACAGTCATTAGTAATGACAAGAGACGGCACATATACCGTAAAGGTTTTTAATGAATTTGATTGTTTCTCATTATCAGACCCGTTAGATGTTATTCTTGGAATCGAAGATAAAGAAGCAAGTAATGAAACAGTTACACTACAACCGAATCCGACACCCGGGACATTTACAGTCGTTATAAATTCAGGGGTATATTCTAAAGCCTCGATTGAAGTTTCAGATTTACAGGGTAACAAAATTACATATATAAGCGAATTTGAATTTACCGGTTCCAGCAGGCATGATGTTGATTTAAGAAACTATACAGCAGGTGTTTATTTAGTTAAGGTATATCTTAACGACGAGGTTATTTATAAAAAAATAATAAAAGAATAAAAACCGTGTAAATTAGGTTGCTCTTGAATTCGTCACTTAATGTTGTTTGTTTAATATTTGAATTTAATCTCATGAAAAAGCAAAAACTGATTATTAATTATATTATAATAATTATATTTTTCTTCTTCTCCTTAGGATCCATCTTTTCACAGGAATCATTATTAAAACTCGAACAAATGAAGAATCCAAATTTTTATGACATTGATAAAGCTCTTAATGAATATTGGGGTAATGTTAATAAAGAGCAGGAAGGTGAAAAGGAGTCCGAGGAGATGGAAAGCTGGAGCCAGTTTAAAAGATGGGAATCATTTTGGGAAAGAAGATTATATCCTATAGGGGAATTTCCAGATACAAAAAATATAATTAATGCATGGCAACAGTATAAAGAAAAAAATCTTAAAAACTCTACTCAGACGGCTCAATGGACTTTACTTGGGCCATTGGATAATCCTCAGTCTGTAGGAGGACAGAGGGAACAAGGACTGGGAAGAGTAAACAGGGTAAGATTTGACCCGAATAATTTTAATATTATTTGGGCAGGTTCTGCTTCAGGCGGAGTATGGAAGTCGGTTGACGGGGGAAGGAACTGGATGACTTTTCCGTTTACACAATTTTTGTCAATCGGGGTTTCTGATATTGCAATTTCACCGAAAAATTCGAATATTGTTTATGTTGCAACCGGTGACTGCGAACCTTCTTATTCAAGATATTATTCCATAGGCCTGATAAAAACAACAAATGGCGGAACAGACTGGCAGTTAACCAACCTGAAATATTCTCTTTCAGACGGAATAAATGTTAACAGGGTATTGGTCAATCCTGATGACCCAAATATTGTCATAGTCGGGACGAGTGACGGTATTTATAAAACGACTGATGGTGGTAATTCATGGGCATTAAAGCAGGGGGGAGCTTTTTTTATTGACATGGAATATATGCCCGGTAATGCAAATGTTGTTTATGCATCAACTACATCATGGGGAGGAAAAAATTTTGTATACAAATCAGATGACGGCGGTGAAACATGGAAAATTGTGCAAACTTATAACAACTCTTTAAGAGTAGCTATTGCAGTATCTCCGGCTGAACCGAATTATGTTTATTCGCTGGTTGCTGCCCTAAACCGGGGATTTCAGTCTCTTTCCCTTTCACTTGACGGTGGTGAAAACTGGGATGTAATGGCTGTACCATCTACGGTAAATAATCTTCTCGGCTGGGGAGACGGTACAGGAACTGATACCAAAGGACAAGGTGAATATGATTTATGCCTGGCAGTTTCACCTTCCCATGCAAATGAAGTCTATGTTGGAGGTGTTAACGTTTGGAAATCTGTAAATAACGGCGAATCTTTCACTCTGACAACACATTGGTATGGGGGGTATAACAAGCCTTATATTCATGCAGACCAGCATGACCTTGTTTTTGCCAATTACTCAACTACTCTTTATGCAGGCAATGACGGAGGTATTGATAAAACTACAGATGGCGGTGCTACATGGACAAATATCACTGATGGCTTGTCAATTACACAATTTTACAGGTTAGGATGTTCTGCAACCAATCCCAACTTAATAATCGCAGGATGCCAGGACAATGGAACCAGAAGACTGAAAAATTTGGTTTGGAACGGTGTTATATCAGGCGACGGTATGGAAGCTGCCATTGACCCAACTAATGAAAACAGGATGTATGGCTCTAATCAATACGGTGAATTACAGAAATCAGGAAACGGGGGTAATACTTTTGTTCATATGATAGGACAAAATGAAACCGGACAGCAGGGTGACTGGATAACACCCTTCATAATATGCCAGCAAAATCCTTCAATACTCTATGCCGGTTATAGAGATGTTTGGAAATTGTCCAACTATGGGAATACACCACAAAAGATATCTAATTTCGGAGGAAATCAAAACATTTTATCTTTAGCTCTTGCACCTTCTGATACAAACACCTTATATGCGGCAACAATAAGTGACCTTAATGTTACTCATGATGGCGGGCAAAACTGGAACATGAGGATTTATTCAGGAGGCCCGATTTCATCAATAGCTGTTGACCCTCAGAATCCTGACAGGGTCTGGATATCAAAATCGAATTTCAGTGATGGCAATAAAGTTTTTGAATATGATGGAACTACATGGAGAAATATTTCAGGCAATCTGCCGAATGTTCCGGTTAATTGTATTGTTTATCAAAACGGTTCTCCTGACAGATTATATGTCGGGACTGATATCGGCGTATTTTATTCTGATTATGGTTCTGCATACTGGGAATCGTATGGAAGCGGTTTGCCAAACGTAATCGTATATGACCTTGCCATCCAGTATTCATCTCATAAATTGAGAGCAGCAACATTCGGAAGGGGAATCTGGGAAGTTGATGTTTCCGATTGTAATTTGCCACAGCCTCAAATCACAATAATCGGTGATACAACTTTTTGCCAGGGTGACAGTTGTACCCTCGTAGCTGAAGATGGGATGCCAAATTATAACTGGACAAACGGGCAGACGACAAAGACTATTGTTGTTAAGGAAAGCGGGGCTTATTCTTATGTCGTCAACGACACGAGCGGCTGTAAGGCTAAATCCAAGGCAATTTATGTAAACGTGAAGACCGTTAATGACCTTGTAATAACTCCTGTCGGCAAGTACCCGATGTGTAAGAATGACAGTGTTCAGCTCAGTGCATCGCTCGGTTTTCAAAGCTATTCGTGGTCAACGGGAGAAAAAGACAGGAAAATCACTGTATATCAGCCCGGAATTTATACGGTAACGGCTACATCAACGAACGGATGTTCAAGAACAACAGATTTTACAGTTGAAATTTCTCCCGGTAAGCCTGTAATCACGAGATACAGAAATACCCTGACATCATCTGATGCCTTTGCATACCGGTGGTTTTTAGACGGAAATATAATCCCGGGGGCAACAGGCAAGACTTTTGATATAACACAGGGTGGAACTTATTGGGTAGAAGTTTTTGATAAGGATAGTTGTTCGGATGTATCAGATACATTATTTGCCATTCTCGGTGTAGATGACCTGAGCCAAACAGGTGATGATATAACAGTTTTCCCAAATCCCGGAGCGGGGATTTATACTTTAAGTATTAAACTCAGCCAGCCGCAAAAAATTGATGCAGAGCTGACAAATATACTTGGGATGAAAGAATGGTCTTCAGAAATAAATTATGATGATGGGGTTTTAACTCAACAAATTGATATTCAAAATTTGCCTGCAGGTGTGTATTATTTAGTTGTCAGGTATGGTTCCGGTAATCATATTCAGAAAATAGTTAAAGAATAAATTTTTATTAGATGAAATTAACTCTTTTTTTTAAAATTTGTTAAATCTGAATTTTCAATGATAGGGCAACTTAAAGGGATATTAGCAGCTAAAAATCCGACAGAGATAATAGTTGATTGCGGGGGTGTAGGTTACATGGCATCAGTTTCAGTGAATACTTCTGAAAATCTTCCCCAGGTAGGGGATAATGTGAAGGTTTTAACAATTCTTATTCCTAAAGAGGATTCCCTGAATTTATATGCTTTTTCAGATGAATCTGAGCGTGAAGCTTTTAAAATGCTGATTTCAATATCCGGAATAGGAGCTAAAAGTGCTTTAGGAATTTTGTCTTCTCTTACAGTAGAAGATTTACAGACAATTATTATATCAGGAAATCTTCATTCACTGCAGAAACTGCCCGGGATAGGAAAGAAGACTGCCGAAAGGCTTCTCCTCGAATTAAAGGATAAAATCACAAAAATTAGACCTGTCCAAATTACGGATACACAGATAAACAACTTTCAGATTGTCCAGGAAGCTTTATCTGCACTTGTTACACTTGGATATTCGAGGATTGTAGCCGATAAAGCAATAAGATTAGCTATTGCTGAAGCAAGATCGGAAAAGATAAGTGCAGAACAATTAATTAAATCGGCATTGAAATTCGCCATTTTATGAACATTTAAAAAATTTTTTTTATGCTTCTTGTTATACCTGCTGTTTCAATGCATGATGGGAAATGCCACTTTCTTGTAAAGGGGGAAAGAGGTACTAAGGAGATGTATCTTAAATATTCCGATAAACCTGAGTTGTTATGTAAGCTTTGGCGGCGGGAAAATGCAAAAACAATTCATATAACTGATTTCGACTCATTAAAGAATGAAGATAATAAACTAAATATTGAAAAAGCAGTAGAAATTTCCGATTCTCTGGATATACCCGTACAATTACTTTCAGAGTTTAAATCTATCGAAAACTGTTTTATGCTTCTTGACAGGGGAATCTATAGATTAATTCTCTATGATTTTGCGGTCAATCATCAGGAAGATACAAGAGAACTGTTAAAATATTATACGTCTTCCCATATTGCTTTTTTTGTTAATGTACTTAATGGAAAAATTCGATTCCTGAAATCCCCGCAAATTTTTACTGATAATGATTATATAGACTATCTCCTGGAACTTGGTGCTTCAAGAATAATATTCAGGGATGAAGCGAGGTTTGGAACTACCGAAGGGCCTGATATGGCGGCTATTGAGAGAATCTGCAATTCCACTAATCTGAAGATTACTATATATGGAACAGTAACGAATCCACAGCAGCTTTGGGAATTACAGAAATACGAATCTTTAGGATTAGATTCTGTAATTATTGATAAGCCGCTTTATCAGAATGCATTTCCATGTCAGAAAATCTGGAGGCTTATTGAAGCTGAGCTCGAGGAAGGAAGTTAATCAGAATTTTCCCGTTTACAAATGAACGACCACTGCCTTAAGTGAATGAGATAATTTGTCAGCAACAATTGAACGGTGGCAGGCTTCAGGATTTTTTTCAACACAAAAGAAAAGAATATTTTTAGCGTTTTTTCCTAAAGTATTTATAAATTTATCAGAGTCGAAATTTTTCAGTTTTTCTTCGTTGAACCTTTTTATAAATTCCTCAGACAATGATTCCCGTTTTCGTCTGTTAATCTTAGATTTAATATCCATTTCTTTTTGAATATTCATTAGTTCTAAGCTGGGAGAAAATTCTAAAAAATGGAAATATGAAATACCGATTTTTTTCAACTTCATTTGAAGCTTTTCACTATTGACAAATGTATATTCAGAGCCTCGTACAGCCCTTCGCCTCCTTATATCACAGAAAGTGTCAATTTTATTCTCAAGCAGCTTATTGAAAAATTCTTTTTCACTGCTTCCATATACACCGCAGGTAAAAATATTTATCATATCATAACGAGTTAATTAGTGCCTTTATCTCTACTGAGAGTTCCGATTTTCCAGCTACCGTTGTTTTGTATTTCAATAAATAATGATTTGTCTTTTCCGTTAAGCCTGATTTTACCTCCCCTGTGTAACAAATCAAGAGCGATGCGTATTTCTTTTTCTTTAAAACCATAGCTTTTGATTTCCTTTTTCAACTCATTATCGTTAAATGCAAACATTATTTTTTCAGGATAATAATTCTGCATCTTAGATATAGGCAGTTCATGAGGTAGTGATAGAATAATTAACCTTTCTCCTGTGGTATCATCCTTAACTACAGAGTAAATAACAGACCCGGTCATGCCTTTTTTCCCTATGGAATATTTGGTGGGGTATATATCATCGGAAACGAGTGAAGTGATTTGCAAGGATTCGTCAGTCTCGCACAGCATTAAGTTATTGTCCAGAATTTCAACAGGTTCGATGCCAAGCAGATATTTCCCCGGTTTAATGTTTCCGAGAATAACAGGTGTTAAACCTTTGAAATTGGTAGTGTCAAGTAATGGATGAGATGTTTCTATCCGCAGACTATTCACTTTTTTTCTTGTGCCGATAGTGTCAGTGTCCATTGCAAAATAAATTTTTAAACCAAGCGGTATGGAGGTTACCAGTAACTCATTTGTTTTCAGTCCGGGGTCGTTTGGATTATTTGAATTATCAATAATAACTTCTTTACCGGAATCGGGGGGATTATTTTGTTGGTTAAACTCATCACTCGTTGAAAGTGAAGAACCATAGTTGCCACCGAAATTTTTGCTTAAAGTTATTTCGATGGCTGTGTACTCTTTATCGTTTTGCTCGATTTTAAAAGGTTCTCCTTTAA
>DAHXMP010000312.1 GCA_027371665.1 Bacteroidota bacterium
AATTCCCAAGCCTCCCCGCTTGTAATTTTGAAGATAATCATTTATATCAATGTCTTGTACATCGAGCGGATTGAAAGGAGAGCCGCTGTCGCTGATTTTAACAATAAACTTCCCAATATCCGGAACGATTTTTACGTTGAGAATTTTTCTCTTATCAAAATTATATGAGTGTTTAATTAAGTTTGTGCAAGCTTCGTCAACAGCAAGAACAATTTTATTTGATTCTGTATCGTCAAATCCGAAATCCAGGGCTTTTTTCATTACGAAAGCCCTTATTCTGTACAGTTCGGAAAGGTCGCTTGCCACACTTATCATATCGTCGTTCAATATTTTATTTTTATTATCCTGCATAAATTTTTATTTACATTTTGCTTTGAACTTATACCTTATTATTAAATCTTATAATCGCATCGTTCTCTTCTTTCTGTATATCGAATAATACCGGGAATCCCAGTAAGTCAAAGACAGAAAACACCTTCGGCTTCATATTGGCAAGCTTGATGTCTCCTCCGTTGTTTCTGACATCCTCAATAAATGCCATAAAAACTCCGAGCCCGGCACTACTGATATAATCCAAATCCCTGAAATTGACCAAAATCCGGTTCTGTCCCGAAATAATCAGTTCGTTCAGAGCATTTTCCAGCACAGGTGCCGTATGTGCATCGAGTTCTCCGTTCAAATACAAACAATTTATTCCTTCAACATTTCTTTGTTGAATCCCAAACCTGTTTTCAACAGTCATAATGCAACCTCATAAAATAAATATATTGCAATTCTAATTTTCATTATCAAATATTCTACCATTTTTGCAAATTATTTAAAAATTCCCGCCATTAAAAGATAAAGTAACAACGGTCATGTCGTCCCGCTGATGTTCATTACCCAGGAATTGACTAATCATATTTTTTATCTCAAACGAAAAATCAATCAAATTATGATATTGTTTTTCATATAACATTGATTTTAAAGATTCGACGCCGAATTCTTCGTTCCTGGAATTTTTCATTTCATTTACTCCATCTGTAAAAAGCAGAACAATATCATCAGGTAAAAGTTTCAGACTCACTTCCTCGATGTGTGCATCAAAAATCGAATTATCGGCAAGCCCAACACCGATTCCTTTTGGAATGTATTCTCTGACTCCGTTCCCATCCTTGAAAATCACGGGCATGTGACCTGCTCTTGCAAATGTGATATTTCCATCGGAATCTTCGATAACAAGTGCGGCTATCGTAATATACATTTGCTTCTCGATGGATTTATAAAGTGTGTAATTGATTTTTTTAAGGATATCAGCCGCACCTGTTGATTCCCTTGCTAAAGCCAGTACAACACCCTTAAGCTGAGCCATATAAAATGCGGCACTTATTCCTTTTCCTGAAACATCGGCAATCAAAAGACATGGTTTGCCGTTTTTGAGATACACGATATCATAATAATCTCCACCAACTTCATCTGCAGGGATGGAAAAAGCTGAAACAGAGTAGTTCAATATATCCGGTAGAACTTGTGGAAGCAATTTTTCTTCCATTTCCCTGGCAAGCATAAGTTCTCGTTTATATCTTTCTTTCTCGATTGAATCTTTGAGTAGTCTTGCGTTTTCAATAGCAATACTCACATTGTCACTGAAAGCCTTTAATATCTTAACGTCGTCGCTTTCAAAGCCATATTCATCTGTACAAAGAACACAAAGCGTCCCGATTTTATTTCCGCCTGAATGTAAAGGCACAGCAAGAAGAGCTCTTGCCGAAGGAATAACAGACCAGTTCAAAGATGCAATCTCTTTGTTTTCGAATATTGAATCAATAAGCAAGGGTTTTTCTATTGATTTAAAAATATTTTCAAGTACTGATGTTTTATCAATTGTATTTATCTGTCCCTCACTGATATTCTGTACTGCACTTATTGTGATTTTTCCATCGTTAGAGTATAATTCAATCCATGCAGCCAAACCCCTGGTTGAATTTAGAGCAAGCCTTGCTACCGTATTGAGCAGTTCATCCAAATCAATTGTCTCGGCAACAATTTTATTCAGCTCTGTCAGAGAACTTAATTCTCTAGTCTGTCTTTCGACGATATAAGAGGTTGGAAGCGAAGCAACCGTTGAAAGAAAAATTCTAAGAAAGTATAAGGTTGCTATACCGAATGTGACGGCAATAAAAGAGGCAGAACCAGGCATCAGGAAGATAAGAGATATATTCATTGCGGTTCCGCTTAAGAAAGCAATGTTTGATACGGAAAGAGTGATTATCATAGCAAAAAGGGAAAACCATAACAGCTTGTATTTTTGTGACCTGGGTAATATAGCTATCCATTGGTTTTTCTTAGCAAGTACCAGGATTACATAAGCGGTAAAAATCAACATTAAAAGCGATAAAACAGATACAACAGGTTTATCGAGCGATTTGAATGTAGTTGTTAAAAATTCAACGATAACAAAATAAAATAATACATTTCTTAATATAATAAGGTATAGTGTTGTTTTCTTATGCCTTCTGATTGACAGCCATTCATAGAGGAACTGAAGTATAAATAGTCCGGAAATTAAAGTATATACTGCAAACAACTCACAAATTATAAGGTCAATCAGGTTAAATTCTATGAGTTTTTGTATCCCGTAATAATTAAGAAAAAGATAAATTATAAAAAGACCTGATGAAATTATCGAGAGCCTGAAAATTTTATTAAAATATAGCTCATCGGATTTATCACTATATTCTGTATATTTAATTTGCTTATCGTTGAAGAATAAGAAATAGACAGGTATTAAAATTATTAAAGTTGTAAAAACCTTCCATACAATTGAAGCAGGTGAACCTAAAGAGTCAATGATAAAAAACAAAGTGTCTCCTGCAAATCGTATCATCAAAGTTACGATTAAGATTACAATCAACACTGTCTTATTTATTCGTTTCATCTTCAATCAGTTTGACGCTTTCAAAAAAAATAAATATAATAATGTCTTATCATCAATTGATATTTACGCAATTTAAGATAAAAAGTTACTAAGAACGTAATAAGCTTCTGATAAGTATGTAAGTGATTGTTTGTTGTGAGTTTCATTTAATTACTTTAGTTTTGCAATCTGATAAATTTAAAATTATCATTTTTTTTATAAAAATTTAAACTTTCTCTCAAAATTTTCATGAAATATATACTGACAGCAGAAGAAATGCGTCAAGCGGACAGTAAGGCAATAAAGGAGTTTAATGTTCCATCTGTTGTTTTAATGGAAAATGCTGCCAGGTCTGCTACAGATATAATTATTAATATCCTAAATGGCGCTAAGATTAATTCTCCCAAAATCATGATTTTTTGTGGAAGCGGTAATAACGGGGGAGATGGTTTTGCAATTGCACGTCATCTTGGTAATTATATTGAAAACACTAAAAGTTATGATTCAAAGCAAACCGGGAAGGATAATGTTGATTCATCGGTTAATCTGAAAGTTTTAGATGAGAATAATTTTTCAGGCAAATTACAGATAGAAGTATTCTGGATAGGCTCACAAGATAAAATGAGCCCCGAAACATTTACAAATTTAAAGTCTGTTGAATCACTCGGAATAAGTATATCGCAAATTAATAGGGTTAATGAACTCGAATCAATTGATTGGCATTGTGACTGTTTAATTGATGCTCTTATTGGTGTGGGGGGGACAGAAAATATACATGGAATTGCAGCGGATATTCTGAATAAAATGAAAGACAATTATGCCTTGAAAATTGCCGTTGACATGCCAACAGGTCTTAATTCAAAGAGCGGCAAAGCATATAAAGACTGTTTTAAAGCCGGGCACACCATTACAATGTTTGCACCAAAATTGGGTATGTATCTGAACGATGGTCCCGATTATTGTGGAAAAATACATACTGCATACCTCGGAGTTTCTGATAACATTGTGAAAAACATTGCCGGAAATTTCATTCTTGAAAATGGAGATATTAAAATTATTCTACCCGAAAGGCGAAGAAGTTCATCCAAATTCGATTATGGGAGAGTCCTGGTAATTGCTGGCTCAAATTTGTATCCCGGTGCTTCTGCATTGTGCTCAAATGCTGCGATTATTACCGGAGCAGGTTTAGTTCATCTATTAACGACTACTTTTCATCCGGCTATACTACCTGAAGTTATTCCACACATTGTAGAATCAACAAACGAGGGAACAATTTCTTTAAAAAATTTAGATAATATAATTGAGGAATCAGAAAAAGCAGATTCTGTTATTATCGGACCAGGGATGGGAAATGTTCCTGAAACAATAAAACTTGTAAAAGAAATTATTAATAGGATAAATTCACAAAAACCTGTACTGATAGATGCAGATGCATTGAAAGCAATTGACTTTCATACAGAATTGAGGAACAACATCGTATTAACTCCTCATATAGGTGAGTTCGCTGGTATTTCCGGGAAGAAACGAACTATTATTGAAAATGATACATATTCTGAGGCTAAAGCTCTTGCAAATAAATTAGGGTGTAAAATACTTCTAAAAAGTGTACCCTCAATAATAACAGATGGCAATAAAACATATATTAATATTAATGGTAACCTCCGCTATCAGTCAAAATAGCAGGGTCCCAATTCATGAATTTATGCAGTCCCCCGAA
>DAHXMP010000315.1 GCA_027371665.1 Bacteroidota bacterium
AAAGGGAAATAAAGCTCAGAAAACAACAAATGATACAATTCCCGATTGGATGACAAATACCGGAATGTTATCGTACGAGAGTAAGAACTTTACATTGACCGCACAATATTTTGCAGGTAAAGGCAACTCGAGTGCTAGTTATTCTTCGAATAATACAGCGACTAAAATCAGCGGTTATTCGGTTTTTGCTATGGGTAAAGTTTCTGACTGGAGGCTCATAGCGAGGTATGACAGTTTCAATCCGAATACAGACCAGAGCAATAATGCAAGCAACAGGGTCATCGTAGGAGTAGGATATAATCTAGGAAATGATAACATTTTGCTACTCGACTTTGACAAAAATTTCCAGCAGTCGAAAGCAAGCCCGGATGTAAACCTGGTAAAACTGACAATGCAATACAACATCTGAGTCAATAGTTCTATTTAGTTAAAATATAACTAATGACCAAAGAATAAAAACGAAACATAAAAATACTGCGGGTACAGAATAAAGTTCTCTATCTGCAAAACACAGAAAAAAAACAACATTTGTATAATAAATTTTAAGGTTAATAAATATGAAAAAATATATTGTGGTATTGATAGGCATCATGTTCCTTGCTTCATGCGGGAAAAAAGAAGAAGCTCAAACGCAGAAGCAGGCAACAGCATCGAACGTGGAATTACTCGGAGCCGGAGCGACATTTCCATATCCTTTTTACTCCAAAATGTTCGATGAATATTATAAGATAAATAATATAAAGGTTAATTACCAGGCAATCGGTTCGGGCGGCGGAATCAGGCAGATGTTTGATAAAACCGTTGATTTCGGAGCATCCGATGCATTTATGAGCGACCAGGAGCTGTCACAGGCGGGAGCAACCATCGTACATTTCCCAATGTGCCTCGGTGCAGTCTGTATCACATATAACTTACCGGGGAATCCGAAATTGAAACTAACAGGGGAACTAATCGCCGATATATTTTCAGGAAAAATAAAAAAATGGAACGATAAAAGGATTAGCTCGATTAATCCGGGTGTAAATTTACCATCCGTCAATATGACGGTTGTACACCGCTCTGACGGAAGCGGCACTACTTTTATCTTCAGTGACTTTTTAACGAAAGTATCACCCGAATGGGCTAAAAACATAGGTACAGGCAAGTCTCTGAATTGGCCCGCCGGTTTAGGAGGTAAAGGCAATCCCGGCGTGGCAGGCTTGGTTAAGCAGACACCCGGTGCTGTCGGTTATGTTGAGCTGATTTATTCGAAGAGCAACAATATGCCCGTTGCTGATGTCCAAAACAAATCCGGTAATTTTATTGAGCCTACGATTGAATCTACGAGTTTATCGGCAAATGTCGTGTTGCCCCCGGACACAAGAGTATCTCTTACGAATACGGATGCTGCCCAGGGTTACCCGATTAGCAGCTTTACCTGGGTGATTCTCTATAAGGAACTAAATTACAAAGGCAAGAGTCTTGACCAGGCAAAACAAATCGTTAACCTTGTACACTGGATGTTTACCAAGGGACAGAAATATGCAGAACCTTTGTTCTATGCACCCTTGCCACAAGCAGCAGTTGACAGGAACGATGCGAATTTAAAAACAATTACATATAATGGAAAACCAATTCTTTAATTAATTAAATAGGTTGTCAGGATTGATAAAAATATTATCTCTTAAACGTTCCTTTGTTATTAATACCTGACAGCCTATATTTGTTTTTTATGAAAAGCGATAAAATAT
>DAHXMP010000332.1 GCA_027371665.1 Bacteroidota bacterium
CAGTCTTTAGCGAAACTTCAATTTCCGAATATAAACTCATTGGACAAATCCCGTAAAATTTGGATTGTGTAAAAATTAAATAACAAAATTAAGGTTTTTTTTGCGTTTAAGAGGGATTGTTTTTTAATAAAGAATATTTCAGTACAAATTATATTATAAATCATCAGGTTTCAAACCAGTGTGTTTGGATATTTGCTTAAGCATAATTGGACCGATTTCTTCGTTGTAGTGAAAGGAAAAAACAAAATTTTGATACTAAGGATGTGACAATATTTTGTGAGAACCGGCTGTTCTTACAATTGACCAGCCCTTTCTGAGCAATGCTGAAAGAACACGCATAGCTTTTGTGGAGGGAAAATCATTCACGAACAGGCAAATGAAATTTCAACTCGCTTTTCTGAAATTTCACCGTTTTCATATTTATCTGCAATCACTCTGAGTGTTAATGACATTACCTTTTGAATTGCATCATCTTCAGTACTGCCGTAAGTCATAACGCCGGGCAAAGATTGAATTTCAGCAATCCATCTGCCGTCTGTTTCTCTGTCTGTTTCAATTTGTAATTTCATAAATCATCGTCTTTTTTGTGGTGAGACTATTTTTGTAAGTATTTATTATCAGTTTTAGTTGAGTGTCAAACAGTTCTTAAAATAATGACCAATACTTAAACCAAATTGGGATGTTACAGCACGGTCAAAACTATAATATGGTACATAGTCCAGTTTAAAAATAAAGCCTTCTGCACTAACAAATCTGAATCCAATATTTCCAATAATCTTAATAGCTTGTTTCGGATAATCATACTCAGCCTGTTTGGGGATATAATCAAATAAAACACCGGTTCCAATTTCAAAACAGTATTTTTTCATTATGATAAAATTAGCCATAAGTGGAACACCTACATGCGAGAAAACGAAGCCGGCAAGCCCGCTTACAACCTGTTCTTATATTAATCTCATTGAACAAGAAAACATTTTTAAAAAGCACATATTCATAATTAAAGGATAACCTGGACCCTAATTAGTAGACAAAAATAAATAATAAATTTGTAAAACTAATTAGGGTCCAGGTTAAGTACTAAATTTTTGTGTTGGTTCAAAACTTATATTTGCTAATAATTGACTTGCTGATGTGTTTTGTTTAGTTGGTTGAGAAGATATATTTGCAAATGAAGGTGATTGCCCGATTGTTGCAATATTACTCTGCATACTGCCAAAAATATCATTCCTCTTTTTTATTTCATCAGAAATATTAAAAGAATTATATATTTGTTTAAGATCAGAATTTTCTTGTTTCATTTCAATATAATTTGAATTATTTTTTTTTAATTAACAAATTATTTAAAGCATCATATAATTTTGAATATTGGAAATTAAAACCTGTATTAATCAATTTTTCAGAAGAGATTCTACTTCCATACAATAAAACTGAGGACATTTCACCAAAAATAATTTTTAAACAAATCGATGGGATATTTGGCAAAAAAAATGGTTTCTTCAATATTTCAGATAATGTTTTAGAAAAATCAAAATTTGTACAAATATTTGGTGAAACTGCATTATAAGCACCTATAAATAAATTATTTTCAATTGCATTTATATATATTTGGCATAAATCATCAATATGTATCCAAGGCATATATTGAGTACCTAATCCAAGAGGTGCATTTATACCTAATTTAGTTGGTTTAACCATTTTTTTTAAAGCACCCCCTTTGTTTGAAAGGACAATACCTGTTCTAATTAAAACAGTTCTGATATTTTTATTTTGAAACTCCAAAGCAGTTTTTTCACAATTGTAGCAAACATCGGCTAAAAAATCATCTCCATGTATATCTTCTTCTTTAAATATCTTTTCTGTTGTATAAGTTCCATAATATCCTATTGCTGAGGAATAAATAAAAGTGTCTATAGAAATATTAAAATTTACAATAGTTTGAAGTAATAAATTTAATGACTTTAATCGACTAATTAAAATCTTTTCTTTTCTTTTTTTTGTCCATCTTTTACTTCCAATATTCTCACCAGCTAAATGAATAATCACAGAAACATTCTCAAATGCTTTAATATCAATAATTCCTTTATTAATATCCCACTTAAAAACATTTGCATTATTAGGATACTTTTCCGGAAAACGTGACAATAATTTTACCAAAAAACCATTTGAAATTAATATTTCTGAAAGTCTCCCACCGATT
>DAHXMP010000333.1 GCA_027371665.1 Bacteroidota bacterium
AGGGGATGACAGCAGAATCGGTCAACCCGATTATATGAAATGCTTCGGGTTCAGCTATGAAGTAAAATCACCACGCGATGCTGCATCAGGAATGGCTGTTGGAAGAAGACAACATCAACCGGTCAGAATCATTAAAGAATGGGGGGCATCATCGCCCCAGTTATTTCAATCCTGCACAACCGGTGAAGTTCTGAATAATGTAACAATAGATTTCGTCAGAACTAATCCGGATGGTGCCGAGCAGGTATATCAAAGAATAATCCTTACTAATGCCACAGTAAGCGACGATAAACAATTTATGGACGTAACAACGGTGCAGGGTGCTACCGGAAGCGAAACACCGATGGAGGAAATATCGTTTACATTTCAAAAAATCGAATTTGACAATCTCGACGGAAATACATCCGCAACCGACGATTGGCTTGTAAGATAATTATTCCGGAGATACTATGAAAACTAAGATGATTTATACGTCATTACTGTTAACAACAGTATTATCGTTTATATTTATAAACATAGCTGCAGCAGGTGTACCGGTTATACTGCCAATTCAGGGAAGACTTCTCGGTTCAGACGAAAAACCGATTGCTGACGGACAATACCAGGCAACTGTCAGGATTTATAATGCTCCTGCCGGAGGGGTATTATTATGGCAGGAAGACGATACACTTAATATAACTAACGGAATATTTTCTACAATGCTCGGTGAGCAGGTACCAATTAATATACCGGACTCCCTGACAAATTTGTGGGCAAGTATTCAGATTGGAATTGGAACGGAGGAATTAACACCGAGATTGAAAATCGGAAGCGTGCCTTTCAGCTTTAAATCAGGAAAGTCCGATAGTTCAGCTTTTTCAACAAATGCGCAGATGTCTGTTCATGCAATAAATGCAGATACATCAAGATATTCAAAGCTGGCTGATACTTCAAACTTTGCCTTGAATGGAGTTCCAATAGGTGTTATAATGCCATTTGCCGGAAGCGTTGCAAACATACCCCAGGGCTGGATGCTTTGCGATGGTTCTGCTCTTTCTTCACGAGACTATCCTGAATTGTACAAAGTGATTTCGACAAGCTGGGGTAACGGTTCAAGCGATTCAACGGGAACAAAGAATTTTAACCTGCCTGATTTAAGGGGTTTGTTTCTTCGTGGTGTAGATATGGGGGCAGGAAAGGATGCTGATGCTCAATTCAGGCAACCGATTCAACCGGGAGGCAACTCAGGGGATAATGTTGGTTCTTACCAGGTCCTGAATTCGTCAAACTCTAATCAATTATTTACTTCTTCTTCGGAACAGGGGGTTAATCCAATGTATGACAGCCAGGGGTACAGATACAGCAGCAGAACCGAAGCTTTGGAATCTACAGGTTCAGACCAGATTCCGCCTAACGCTTCGGTTTACTATATTATCAAAACCAGGTGATTAACTCTCATTTGAAAGGAAGGAGTATAATATGAGAACAAAAATAATTGTATTTATTACAATGGCAATTTCCTTTGGGAATATCCTATATGCACAAACGGACAAACTTGAAAGTTTTGGATTTTCTACGGCATTCAGCAATGTTAATTCAGCTAATATAAATGGAGAGATTGTATTGGGCGTTCCTTTTTCAGGAAGATTAAAAAATAGTGACGGAAGCATTATTGCTGAAATAGGAATTCTTTATGGAAACCCGTCCGGGATTAATTCCGTTGATGACCTTAATCTGTCCTTGAATGGTATAACCCTCGAACAAAATTATCCAAATCCCTGCTCGGGTTCTACCACGGTTAAGTACTCTTGTTTTGAAAACAATCCCGGAACCTGTAATTTAATTATAATAAATTCATTAGGACAGGAAGTAGAAAGAATAAACCTGAATCCATTTTTTGGTCAAAACCTCCTTAAAATTGATACAGACACATTTCCGCCGGGCGTATATGAGTATATAATAGAAAGCGGTATAGGAAGTACCGGGAAAAAAATGATTGTAATTAAGTGATATCCTTAAAAACACGGAGAGGCTGCCATTAAAAGCAACCTCTCCGATTATAAAACTGCACTACAATAATCTATTTAAGCTTGATGAATTTGCTCACCGAAGTTCCTTTCCTGCTCATCAATCGAATAAAATAAAATCCATTCGGAAGAGAGGTTATATTATATTCAATTTCAGATTGTGCCTGTGAAAAATAATGTGAGAGGTCGGCAACTTCGTTTCCCAGCACATCGAAAACTTTTAGCGATAAAAGCTTTTCATCATTTATATGAATTGATATTTTATCGTTTGCTAAAGTTGGAAAAATCTTCAGATGCCCTGCAGAAGCATCATTTGGGTTATCGTCAACATAATCCGGTTTCTTAAACATATTCAGCACCGTGTCCCAGTACTCCGGGCTTTTTAATTCGTAATCCCAAGCATCATCTTTACTGCCGGGGCGGAATGCCCACAAAGCAAAATGCCAGCCTTTTTCTATACAAATTTCATAAACATCATTTAAAAATTTAGGCCCACCGCCTTGCTCGTATTCAATGCCAAACTCGCCTAAAAATATTGGTCTGCCGGTTGCATTCTGAACAGAATCCACATATTTAAAAACATTTGAATCCAGAACATTTTTATCAAAATGGATTTTTTTCAAATCATTAACACTAATAAAATCTCCCGGATAAGTTGCAGAATTCGGAATTGTGTTCGATGCATAACCCAAAGGCCGGTAACTATGAAATTCATAAACAATATATTTATCTGAAAAAGTATCGGTAACGGCAAAAAATTCTGGACAAGAATATTGAAAATTTTGAATTAATATTGGTAAGGTAGCATCTGCTTTCCTTATCTCGGTAACAAACTCTTCATAAATGGACTTAAGGTCAATAGCATCCTGAACCAATTTATCTTTAAGCATCTTAGCATTTATATTTAATTCATCAAATAAGGGATTTGGCTCAACCATAGGACCAATTCCTACAAACAAAGAATCATTCTTATATCTGTCAACAATATCTTTTAGCATTTTAGCATATTTTTTCTGCTCATCTTGATTTATCCATATTGTTGACTTTAAAGAATTATCCTGTATTTCAATAGCGATATCGCGTCTGCCCGGTCCACTCCTAACTGTAATCGTATAATAAATGCCGGCAGAATCGCAGAAAGAAACCATCCTGTCCGTTGCTTCAATAGCATTAACATTTATATCATAAGGAGCATTAACAGAATCGAAGCCGTCAATGCCTATCTGTGCAAGATTAGCTCCCGTTGCTTTCAAATCATTATAGTCCTTCAATGTATGTTTCACTATAGGCAGGACATTAAATCCGCGAAAGAAAGAAGGTGTTTTCCATAAATCGTATTTGTGATTCTGTGCCTGTGCTTTGGAATTAAAAAATAATAACAGATAAGATATTACAATGAAAATAATACGGCATCTCATAATATTATTTAGGTAAATCCAACGACATTAATTACTGAAAAAACTTATCCAAGCTTTTTAATATTTTTTTTTTATTTTCTATTTTCTTTTCTTGCTAATTTAACATAATCGAGCAAATAATAATTGTTTTTTTATCTCCAACGCCTGTTTGCTGAATGATTTTCTCTATGATGTACCTGTTGATTTCCGCGAATTTTATTTTTATTATTGTTTCCCGGATTTGCAATTCTCCCCTGATTATTATTCCTTTCAACAGTACCGGTTAGCCTGTTTTCCTGCATTTCGGGCCTATAGAGCCAGACATTGCCTTTGCTGATTTCCTTGCCCGGAGTCCTGTTATAGTGTATTGCAGCAGGTGAAATCCTGTTGCCGCTCACTCTTTCCACATCGGTTCTGTTGGGACCTGCAAAAAATGCAGCATGGCTCCTATTGTCAACATATGTATTTCTAATCATGGTCGAATGTCTGAAAATCGCTTCATTGCTTGCCGGATTGACATAGTACCTGTGAAAATTCGGGCTTGCAATATATCTTTCCTGTACGAAAATCCACCTGTCATGTGGAATAACGTAACCGGCACCCAATGCAATATTAATACTAACGCCGGGAGCAAGCGGAGCCCAACCGTAATATCCCTCTGCCCGGCACCATGAGACCCATGCAGGACCCCAGTCATATCCCGGAACCCACAACCAGCCGTAAACCGGGTCGAGTACCCAGCGGCCGTAATGGAAAGGAGCCCAACCCCAGGGATAACCCGAAACCCATGTCCATCCTATATCGGCATATACCCAATGGCCCTTTGTAAAATATGGACGGAAGCCCGCTTCGACATTTGGTATCCAGCACCTTCCGTAATTTTGATAATTTACCCATCTGCCGTATGGGCTCAAATTGGAATAGAACATTTGAAAACTTACCGATACGGCTTGTGCCGCAGCTTTCGGGGGTACAAATGATGTACTAAAACTCAGTACAAGAAGCAGTATAATTGTTTTTATTATCGTTTTCATCTTCATTTCACTTTATAAATTATTAAACTTGTATATTAGACTACCCTGCCCATTACAAAGTTTAATTATTTATTGATGATTCGATATTACTAAAAATCATATTATTAATTCTTACCCAATCCTTAAGCTTCTCATGCTGAGGGATGATTCAATGCCTTCATAAATAAATTCGATTTTATCATCTTTTTCAGCAAGTGCAAGGCTGTAAAGCAAAGGGATATAATGGTCAACTGTCGGTACGGAAAGATGTGCTGCTTCGCCCTGGTTTTCTAAATCAACCAGGCTCCGGAAATCTCTTTCGATGATTTTTTTCTTGACCCACTCGTCAAATTCAACCGCCCAGCTATAAGGCTTGTCGCTGCTTTTCGTAAACCACATTCTGAGGTTATGTACAATGTTCCCGCTTCCAATAATCAGCAATCCTTTTTCACGCAGAGGCATAAGTTTATAACCAAGCTCAAAATGAAAGTTAAAAGGCTTGTTAATGTCAATGCTGAGCTGAAATGCCGGAACGTCTGCACCCGGGAAAATGTGCTTTAGAATTGACCATGCTCCATGGTCCAAGCCCCGGTTAATATCTTCACGGGCTTCGGGAATAAGTTTAATCACTTCCTCAGCAAATTCAGGCGAGCCCTTACATGGATATTTTATATCATATAGTTCATCGGGGAAACCTCCGAAATCATAGATTGTTTCAGGTTTGGGGCTGGTTGAAACATAAGTTCCGTTCGTGAGCCAGTGGGCTGAAATAACCATAACTGCATTCGGCTTTTCTGCAAGAGAACCTTCAATTTTGGAAAGGCTCCTTGTAAAAGGATTGTCTTCAATAGCATTCATTGGGCTTCCATGCCCAATAAAGAAAACCGACTGCTTTGGCATAATCTTTATAATAGAACCAACCATTTACAAATAGAAATCAATTGTTCATTATTAGTTAAATTAGCAGCATTAGCTAGTGATTTGCCCTTGAGCTGATTGTAAATTTCCAAAGCCATACTATTTTCAATTGCAGCACCTATAAAGAAAGTTTTAGGAAATATAGAAACACTATTAAACGCTGTCCTTATTCTTTCTAATGCCGAATTGGCCGTTTTCCAGTGTTCATCAGCACCTGCTGGGTCAATACCCCCTTTTAATTCACCCAATGCAATGTATTTTGATGGGTTCTTATTGGGAGAGGCTTCAGAATTATCAAAATCCATATAATCACAGTCAAACAGGCATATGTCAACATTTTTATTTACAATAGGAACTTTCATATTTAAAAGTAACGTTCTTTTAACTTTATTTTTCCATGATAAGCCCTTCAATCTAATCTCAATATCAGAATCATTATCAGTTTGTGCAAGCCAAATTGTTCCATCGTTCCAAGTATATTTATACCCGAATATTTTCAAAGTCGAAATTAAACATCTTATCAGCTTTCTCTCACCTAATACACCTCCGATATTTCTCATCATGCCTCCCAATGAATCACCACGAGTTAAAAGAAAGCGATAGACTAGTTCTTCAACAAATTTTTTTCCGGCTGGTTGCAGATAATTTTTTATCAGTTCTAATATTGCAGTATTTTTATTTTCATCAGATAAGTGCGACAAAGCTTTGTCCGAAAGACCTGAAGCTGCTAAAATTGCCGGTTTAATATCTTCCATATTTAGTAAATCTAAAGGAGATTTTGCTTTGCTCGCAATAGCTTTTAATACTTTTGCTTCCTCAACAAATGGTGTAGCCTGACGATTTTTTTCTAAAGCCAATGAAACAAACCCAGCTCTTGTTTCTTCATAAGGGGTTATTAAATCCTCAAAACAACTCAAATGTTCAGAATAACTCATTTACTTCCTCCATACATAAATACATTTACGTAATTCGTCTCTTCCATGTTCACCCATTTGCTGGCTACTATTCCCTTTTCCGATCGGCAAAATTAAAATATTTTCGACATTAAACCCTACTTTGTTTGCAATATCAGATAATATTAAATCTACTGATATACTTACTCCGGCATATCGTACATTATCGTTTACCATGAACATATAACCGCCATTCTGTAATACTCTATAGGATTCATAAATCACACAGGCAAGTTCAAGGAAATAACCCTTGACCATTCTAACAATCCCATTATTATTAAGTAATTTTTTCTTTTTCTGATTTTCTAAATACCCAATGATAGAATTTAACAATAAATTATTATTAGCAATTTCAAGCGGTGCAAACCATTTTTTATTTATCTTTAATAAATCTTTTTCTTTATTTTCAACTGTGCAACTCAACATAGTTTGTCTTAAATTGTTCAAATCAACTTGGGACAATTCTAACAAACCTAATTCTAAAGCATATGTTCTAGTATAATCATAACGATTGCAATAAGGCGGTGAAGTCATAATTACTTTATATTGACTTTCTTTTAATTCAGGCATAATATTCAGACAACTTCCATTCAAAATATTAATGTCCGAATAATTAGTTTGAAATAAATTACCATTATGAATTAGATAATAATCATTTATTATCTCATTCAATTTATCATTAATAGCTATATCAAAATCAATTATTTCACCTTTATTAAATGGTATGGCACCAACTTGCCTGCCTGAACGATAATCCCATCTCAAATATTGACCGTCTTTTCTTGTATAACTAATTACCTCTAATACACTCATTAAAGCAAAAAATAATATATTTCTTACAGTTTCATTTTTAATATTATCTAAACAATAAAGATATTTTTCTATTTTATCTTTTGTTTTTTCAGGATAGGCACCATTTGTAATTCTAAAAAAAACAAGTTCCTTTTGTCCTTCAGATTGAAGCCATGGTTTATCATCTTTCCAATTTTTTAAAACAATAATATCCTCATTTGTTAAATTAAATAGTATGCTTTTTCTTGCTTTTATAATTTCGACACTTGAAGGTAATAATTCAATGCCAACGGATTGCAAACCTAATTCACTACTAACAAACAGAGTAGTTCCTATCCCTGCAAAAGGATCAAGGACAGGACTTCCTTTAATATTATATTTTTGGAAAAAATATTTTACCAGATCTGCTGAAAAACCTTCTTTATATTTAAACCATTTATGAAAAGTTCGATTTTTATTTGCCTGGAAACTGACTAATTGACGAGTTAAATTATCATCAATAATCATTTTATCTGAATATTTATTGACCAAGTCTTTGTCTAATTTAACAATATTATCTAAGTAATCATCCATAAAATTGAATTATCATTTATTTTTTGAATTTAAATATTCTATTTTCTTTTCTGCTATCTTTAGTATTTTTTCCGGATTTGATTCTGAAGAAATCTCATAAGCTATTTTATCGCTCATCCAAATGTTAATTAGTTCCTCTCGCTTCAATTTATATACTCTAGCAAATTTTTCAACTTGTTCGCGGGATGGTCGCCGCTCGCCCTTTTCAAATTTACTGATTAAAGCCTGGTCAATATCTAATCTAGCAGCTGCTCGTCTAAGAATCCAATTCCTTTTTTCTCTTTCCCTTTTTATTATTTCAGCAAAAGTTTCCATTATTAACAAATGTTGACATAAATAATAATTTTTGACAAAATTAGTCAAAATTTTTTATAAGCCAAAAAATTTCTTAAAAGATTATTATTTAACTTTTTATCATTTCAAATCCACAGTTTATCACATCATCCTTACTTTTTCCCAATATTTCCCTAATTTTGTAAAATTTATTTGTTTATATGAAAGTACTCTATGCTCAGATTAATCCGTGAAAATGCCGACAAAGTCAGGCAGAACATAATAAATAAAAACGAAAAAACCGGTATTGATGAAATTTTAAGCCTCGATGAAAAGAGACGCTCCATAATCGGCGAGAGCGATAAGCTCAAAAATCTGCGTAATACCGTCTCGGATGAAATTGCTAAACTCAAAAAGGAAAAGCAGAATGCAGATGAAAAAATATCGGCGATGAAGGAAGTATCTGGCAAAATCAAGCTTCTCGACGACGAATTAAGAGCGATCGAAGAAAAGCTCGACGAGCTTGTGCTTTTCGTTCCAAATATTGCCCACGAAAGCGTTCCTGTCGGTAAATCCGCCGAAGATAATGTCGTTGTCAGGCAATGGGGTGAACTTAAAGAACAAAAGCTGAAAATGGACCATGTCGAAATTGCAAAGAAATTCGGATTAATAGATTTCGAGCGCGGTGCAAAGGTCAGTGGCTCCGGATTCTATTACTATACCGGCAAAGGTGCGGCACTGGAACGTGCATTAATCAATTTTATGCTCGATTTTCACATAAACAAACACGGATATACCGAAATGTATTCTCCTTTCATCGTAAATGAATCTTCAATGAAAGGTACAGGTCAGATTCCCAAGCTTGCAGAAGATATGTACCTCGTCGAAAAAGACGGATTATATTTAATACCCACCGCAGAAGTACCTCTGACGAATTATTATTCAAATGAAACATTAAGTAATGAACAGCTTCCGGTTAAATTCTGCGGCTTTTCACCATGTTTTCGCCGTGAAGCCGGCAGTTACGGTAAAGAAACCCGCGGCTTGCAGAGAGTCCATCAATTTAATAAAGTCGAGCTTGTCAAATACGTTGAGCCTGAAAAATCCTATAATGAACTGGAATCTCTCGTCAACGATGTCGAAGAAGTCCTGCAGACACTCGATTTACCATACCGGGTATTATTGCTTTGCACAGGCGATACGAGCTTCTCATCAGCCAAAACTTACGATTTGGAAGTCTGGTCTCCTTATGATAAAAAATGGCTCGAAGTTTCGAGTTGTTCCAATTTCGAAGACTTCCAGGCAAGAAGAGCAGGAATTAAGTATAAACCTGCACCTAATGTTAAGCCTGAATTCGTTCATACCCTCAACGGTAGCGGTCTGGCAACACCAAGATTAATGATATCTTTACTCGAAAATAATATAAATGAAAAAGGAAACATTATTATTCCTGAAACTTTGAAAACATATTGCAATTTTGACTTATTATAATTATTATTTCTTTTTTAAATATATTCTACTACTCTTTATACTTTATGTTGATATGTTAACAACTGTTATAAAGTATTTTTAAGGCATTGATATTGTAATATATTGATACTATTAAAAAGGTGGATATGTTGTGGATAATTATGAATAAGTAAAGAAGCAATGTTGAAAAGTGCTTTATGGAAGATAGTTTTTAACAAAAATAATTTTTATTCACTTTTTTTACTCATAATTTAAAATGAGTTTTTAATAAATTGTGGAAAAATATATGACAAATATTTGTTAATTTCTAATCTTATTATTTTATAGGGTTAAAAACATTGTTTCGGGAATTATTTAATGAATATTTCAATTGCATCTGACCATGCAGGCTATGAATATAAAAAAGCAATCATTGAATGGCTAAAAACAGAAGGGTATAATGTTATTGATTTCGGGACCAACAGCCAAGAAAGCTGTGATTATCCCGATTATGCCTTCCCTGCCGCAGAAGCTGTGGCAAATCATTCCGCCGGCTTCGGAATAATTATTTGCGGAACGGGAATCGGGATGTGTATTACCGCAAATAAAGTAAATGGTGTCAGGGCTGCTAACTGCATGACGCCGGAAATGGCTCGTCTCGCCCGTTTCCATAACGATGCAAATATCCTTACATTTGGGGCTCGTTTGATTAGTTTAGAGCAGGCAAAGGAACTTGTCAAAGTTTTTCTCCATACTGAATTTGAGGGCGGCAGGCACACGACAAGAGTCGAAAAAATCCATTTACTTACAGGATGCTGATGGTAGGAGAAAATTTAACGAATATTGATGCAATATTTTTCGGGGCTCATCCCGATGACGTCGAGCTTAGTGCCGGCGGTGCAATTGCCAACATGACTAAAGAAGGGAAAAAAGTTGTAATTGTGGATTTCACACAAGGGGAACTTGGCACACGAGGCTCCGCGAAAATCAGGAAGATGGAATCGGAAAAAGCCGCTGAAATACTCGGGGTAAAAGAACGCATTAACCTCAGCCTTCCCGACGGCTTTCTCACTGCTAATGACAAAGCAATTGACAAAGCAATTTTTGTTATCAGAAAATATCAGCCTAAAATTGTCGTTATGCCGCCTGAAAAGGAAAGGCATCCCGACCACGAAACCGCGAACAGGATTGTCCGTTCGGCTATGTTCAAAGCCGGCTTAACCAAAATCATCACGAAAGACAGGGGAAAACACCAGGAACCTTACAGAACCAGGAAACTCCTCTCATACATGCAACACTATAGTTTTCATACCAAACCCGACATTATCATTGATATAAGCGATACATTCTATCTTAAGCTCGAAGCAATAAAAGCCTATTCGTCGCAGATCAACGTTCCCGGAAAATCCAATCCGGACGAGCCTCAGACTTTGCTATCCAGGCCTGAATTTCTGGAAGAGCTGGAGGCAAAGGCAATTTATTTCGGCTCGCAAATCGGCTGCCGCTTCGCAGAGCCTTTCATGTCTGTAGAGCCTGTAGGATTGAAGAGCCTGAGCTTAATAGTTGGTGAATAGCCGCAATTTCCCCTCTATAAGAGGGGACAAAGGGGTGTGTAAAATTAATTACTAATGGCTAATGATAAGACAATAAACTAAACCTTGCTCCCTGAGGCAGGGTCGGAGTAGGTGTAAAAAATCAATTACGAATGGCGCGGTTTGATTTTTATGAAAACAATAATTTTTAATTAATAGAAAAGACAACATGAAACAAAAAGTTATTCTTGCAGTATTAATATTATACACTATTCACTGTTCACTATTCACTTCCAAAGCCCAATCCTGGCAGTCATTGATGGATAGCACAAAATTTTACAAGGACAGTGCAAAATATGACATAGCATTGAAATGGGCAAAGCTTGCCCTGCCGCTTGCAGAAAAGGAATTTGGGAAATCTGATACAAATTATGCTTCCACTCTTGGCTCTGTTGCCGAATTGTTTTATTATACAGGCCAATTAGATTCTGCAATATTATATCAGGAAAGCCACCTCAAATTATGCAGGGAACTCTACAAGGGCGACCATCCCGAATTGGCAAACAGTATTAACAACATGGCTGTATTTTTTAATGGCAGGGGCAGGTATGAGGAAGCAGAGCCATTATACAAGGAAGCATTGGAGATGAACAGGCGTATATACAAGGGCGACCATCACGATTTGGCACAGAGCATAAACAACATGGCTAATTTTCTCTATGACAGAGGCAGGTATGCTGAAGCCGAGCCCTTATACAAAGAAGCATTGGAGATGAACAGGCGTCTCTACAAGGGGGACCACTCCGGGTTGGCTAATAGTATAAACAACATGGCTTGTTTTCTCGACGACAGAGGTAGGTATGCCGATGCCGAACCATTATACAAGGAAGCCCTGGAAATGAGTCGGCGTCTCTACAAGGGGGATCACCCCGGGTTGGCTAATAGCATAAACAACATGGCTAATTTTCTCTATGACAGAGGCAGGTATGCTGAAGCCGAGCCCTTATTCAAAGAAGCATTGGAGATGAACAGGCGTCTCAACAAGGGGGATCACCCCGGGTTGGCTAATAGTATAAACAACATGGCTTGTTTTCTCGACGACAGAGGACGCTATGCCGAAGCAGAACCTTTATACAAAGAAGCGTTAGAGATGAGGCGGCGTCTATACAAGGGCGACAATCCGGATTTGGCTATGAGCATAAACAACATGGCTGTGTTTCTTAACGACAGGGGCAGGTATGAGGAAGCAGAGCCATTATACAAGGAAGCATTGGAGATGAGGAGGCGTCTCTACAAGGGGGACCATCCCGATTTGGCAAATGGCATAAACAACATGGCTAATTTTCTAAATGACAGAGGCAGGTATGCTGAAGCCGAGCCCTTATACAAAGAAGCATTGGAGATGAGGAGGCGTCTCAACAAGGGGGATCACCCCGGGTTGGCTAATAGTATAAACAACATGGCTTGTTTTCTCGACGACAGAGGCAGGTATGCTGAAGCAGAACCTTTATACAAAGAAGCATTAGAGATGAGGCGGCGTCTCTACAAGGGGGATCACCCCGGGTTGGCAATTAGTATAAACAACATGGCTATATTTCTTGAAAGCAGAGGCAGGTATGCCGAAGCCGAGCCATTATACAAGGAAGCCCTGGAAATGAGGAGGAGACTTTACAAGGGGGACCACCCGGATTTGGCAGTAAGCTTAAACAATATGGCATGTTTTTATGATAACAGGGGACGCTA
>DAHXMP010000359.1 GCA_027371665.1 Bacteroidota bacterium
ATTTGTTATAGTTTTATTTTTTGGAATTTTAATCGGTTCGATAGGATTACTTTGGTACAGCTATAAGAAACATAAACCTGTGCTGAACATGATAATGCTGTCGTTTTTGCTCATGTTATTAGGTTATACAACATATACACAAATACTCCTGCGTTCAAATGCAAATCCACCTATGAATGAAAACGAGCCCAAAAACATGAATGTACTATCTTCATATATAGGCAGGGAACAGTATGGTGAAACTCCAAACTGGCCGAGGCGATATCAGACAGAGGATATGTTTGTCAATAATTATAATGCAAGAGATAAGAATGGAAATTACATTTATGGCCCGTGGAATCCTCCGACCAAAGAAGAAGTTCAATGTAAGGATGATAAGACAATTATGATGCCTGAATTTAAGGATGTCAATACCGGTGGTGATATAGCTTATATGCTGAAATACCAGGTGTACCATATGTATTTAAGGTATTTTCTCTGGAATTTTGTAGGAAGGTCAAGCGATGTTCAGGATGCTGATTATGCCTTTGTAAATAAAAAAGAAGCTGATACATTGAATTATGATTCAGGATATGCAGATATATTTCCAATAAGGTTTTATGCTCTTCCACTTCTTATCGGATTAATAGGATTGTTTTATCAATTCTGGAAAGACCCGAAAATGGGGTTGGTATATTTTGTGATGTTTCTTCTTATGGGGGCTCTGGCGGCTATAGCTCAGAACCAGCAAGACCCTCAGCCGCGTGAAAGGGATTATTTCTACGTCGGTTCTTTCATGGTTTGGTGCATGTGGATAGGTTTTGGAGTTTATGGGATTATTGATTGGATTGGAAAAAGAAAATTTACTGCACCAGTTGCCATTATCGTTGCAGTCATTTCTTTCATAGCAGTACCGTTCAACATGGCTGCTAATGGTTGGAAAATGCACAGCAGGGCGGGGAATTACATACCGTTCGATTATTCATATAATATACTTCAGAGTGCCGATAAGGATGCAATTATATTTACGAATGGAGATAACGACACCTTCCCTGTCTGGTGGCTGCAGGATGTAGCCGGAGTAAGGAGGGATATCAGAATAGTAAATCTCAGCTTAGGCAATACACTTTGGTATATAGACGAACTAAAAAACAGGGAACCATGGGGTGCAAAGAAAATACCTTTATCGTTTTCTGATGAAAGCTTAAGGCTGCCTGAAACTGACCCCAATGCTTTGAGCTATGATTTTGGTGAAGCACAGGATGTTTCGATTGATGTACCGAAAGATATTATGGCAAAATATACAAACGACCCGCAGGTTCTTAACGATTCCAAGATGCAGTTCACTTTTATCGGGAAATACTATGGAATGAGAGACAAAAAGAAGATATATGTTTTCCGTGTACAGGACAAACTTGTTTTGGATATATTAAAGCAAATCAGATTTAGCAGGCCTGTATATTTTTCAACAACAGTTGGACCCGATGCTTATTGCGGATTAGAGAAATATTTCAGGTATGAAGGTATGGTACAGAGGATTTGCCCGGTTGAGCAGAAAGCAACGACCCAGGAACCTATGGATGATAACGTAATGGCAAAATGCCTCTTGAATGTCGATGTAAGCAATAATTATTACAGGGGGCCTCATTTCGGATTTAAATTGAGAAACCTTAGTAATCCAGGTGTTTATTACGATGAAGTACACAGGAGGTTAATACCGAATTACCGCTCACTTTATATGTCGTTTGCAGCAAATCAAATTAATGAGGGTAAAAATCCAAAGAAAGCTATAGCAATTTTAGATACGATGAACAAATATATTTCAATGGTACAGTTTCCAATGGGATATGTTAACGAATATAATTTATCGAAACTTTATTATGATGCAGGTGATAAAATCAATGGTAAAAAATATGCTTTAGATGCTATTAAGACCTGTGATGAATTAATAAACAATCCTGATTTGGACCCACGGTCAAGATATGTAGAAATTATGGGGAGATACCGTGGACCATATAGAGTATCCGCATCTCTTTATGAGCAATTGGGTGATTACCAGGCAGCAAAGGACAGGCTGCAAAGGCTTTACGACATGACCATTCAGACTCTGAATCAGGTCAAGGATGATCCAGCCTACAAAGAAGATATTCAAAAAATGATGTTCAGTATTTATGATTTAACTGTAAATATTGATGAGTATACTATCGATGGACTTAAAAGCCGGGGGAAATTACAGGAAGCTATGGATTCTGCCAAGACAATTTTGAAGCGTTACCAAAATTCTCCAGACCCGAATATGAAGTATCTCGGGCAATACATTGAAAGAAAGGTAATTGAATTGGGAGGTAAGCCTGATTCATCGGCAATGCCGCAATAATGATTATTAACATGAAGGCTGTTTTTTTTACAGCCTTCATTTTTTTGGCATTATTAGATAATTATAATTATCAATTATTATTAATTAAAAACGTCGAACAAAAGTGATGATTTTACGTATTTGAATGTAAGAAACTGAAAATTTGATTTTTTTACAGCACTAAACAAAATTTGCATATTAAATTACATATTTATAAGTTTGCTTTTATGAAAATAAAACTACTGATATTCGGATTAATTCTAAGTACGATTACACTATTTGCCGGTGATAACTTATTGCAGTCTTTTTCTGCCAAATCAGATGGCAAAGTAATTACGGTTGAATGGAAATCCGGCGATGAATCTGGTATTGCAATGTATGAACTCGAGAGGGCAAATTCAGGCAATTTCAGTTTTATTTTTTCTCAGGATGCCAAAGGGAATTATTATAATTATAAATATGTTGACGAGGATGCTTTTTTAAAAAACGGCAATGATAACTCGGTTTCAGGAAATCTTTACTCCTATAGAATAAAAATAGTCAAAAACGATAATTCCTACGTTTATAGCAATTCAATTACAGTTGTTCATAACGTAAGCGGAATCAGGCGAACCTGGGGCATGATTAAAGAATTATTCCGTTAATTGTTCCAATAAATTCAAATCATATTCTTCATTAATAAAAAAAGCTTTTCAGGATTTTTATATTCTAAAATATAAGAAATTTTTGTTTTGAAGATGAAATTGATTATTATCATAATATTTTTTACAACTTTAACCATATCCGAAC
>DAHXMP010000366.1 GCA_027371665.1 Bacteroidota bacterium
TCTGTTTTTCGATTATTTCTGTTCTTTCTTCAGTATGAATGTAAAAATCGTTGGCATTGTATTTCAAAATTTCTTCGGGATTTCTCACTCCGAGTATTAATGCAAATGCCTTGTTGACACTTATAAACTGGCCGTCCTCCGATGTCCTGTAAGCCCCTATTGGAAGTTCATCGAAGAAGAACCTGTACTTTTCTTCACTTTTTATCAGTGATTTCTCGATTTTTTCACGGTCAGCAATCTCCTTGGCAATTTGTTGCTTCCTCTTATCCAATTCGCTTTCTTTAAGATTTAATTCGGCAACCTTTTCCTCATAAGCTTTTCTCAATTCGTTTTCAATCTTTTTAACATAACCGATATCCTTAGAATAAGAAACAATCCATTGTTCACCTGCAATTTCAATAATCCTTGCAGAGATGCTTGCATTAATTATGTTCTTATCTTTATCGAACATTTCAGCTTCAAACTCATCAACTTTTTCAAAGCATTCTCAATGAGCCCTGACGTTGTAATTATTACAAGGTTATCAGACGGACAGAAGGCATAGTCAAGGCTGAATATCAAATAAAAAGGCAGGATGGTACGGTTGTCTGGGTCCGTGATAATGGTAAGGTTATTTGTGATGATATCGGGAATATAATTTGTCTTGAAGGCGTACTGGAAGATATAACATATCTAAAAAATACTCAGGAATCGCTTGCAGCAAGCGAAGAGAAATACAGAAAGCTGTTTGAGAATTTATATGATATATTTTTCAACCTGACAGAAGATGGTGAAATTCTTGAAATCTCACCTTCAGTGTCCCGAATTTTAAATTATAATCCGGATGAACTAATCGGAAAAAATATAATTGAGATTTTCGATAAAAATTTCATCGAAGATGCAAAAGAAGAATTGAGAAATTCCTACAGAATAATTAACAGGCAAGTTAATGCCAGAAATAAAAAAAGAGGAGAAGTTTATCTTTCGGTGAATGCTTATTATTATTTTGATAATCTGCGAAGTGTTAGGGGCGTTGTGGGAATAGCAAGGGATATGACAGAGCAGAAGAGGGCTGAAATTGTTATTAATGAAGCCAGGAATTATGCCGAACTTATTAACCGTGTTGCTCCAAGCTGTACCCTGACTGTAGATAAAAACGGGATAATTACAAGCTGGAATGAAAGAGCGGCTACATTAACAGGTTATAATGCCGATGATGTCATCGGAAAAAAATGTATTCTATGTTCTGATGATGAAGGAAATATAAGCTGTGCTCTTTTTGATGATAAAATAAAAAAGCCTGCCTTTGGTAAAGAAAGAATAATCAGAACCAAAGGCGGAGATATTAAAACTATATCCTCCAATATAGATTTACTGCATAATTCGTCAGGTGAAATTATTGGGGGGATAGAGAGTTTCGAGGATATAACCGAAAGGATTAAAACCGAAGAAGCACTTTTTGTGCAGGCTGGTGTAAATCATGCTATTGCAGAGTTATCCAAAGCAATTATTTCGATGGCTTCTCTTGAGGAAATTTCAAAGCTGATACTCGAACATGTAAGAAGGCTGACTTATTCAAACTTTGGCTTCATCTGCTTTTTTAATCCCGAAAAAAGGAAATTCGAGATTCCTGCAATGATGACATTGGGTATTGACGATTCTGTGCTCTGGGATAATTACCCCCAGTTGCCTGAGCTTAATGATATCTGGAAGGAGACTAAATCAGGCAGTAACTCATTAATCATTAATAATGTTTCAGCAGATAAAAAGTTCGGCGGCTTATTGTCAAATTATGGATATGTGAAAAATTTTATTTCTGCCCCTGTGATTTCGGGTAATGAAGTTCCCGGAATAATCGTAACAGGAGGGCAGGAAAAAGAATACGGCGAAGAAGATATGGAAATCGTATTGAGAATGGCATCGCTTTATTCGATAGCTTTACAAAGATTCAGGGCAGAAAACGATATGAAACTTGCCCTTATAAAAGAGAAGGAACTTAACGAGTTAAAATCCCGGTTTATTTCAATGATATCTCATGAATACAGGACACCCTTAACGGCAATTACATTGTCAAAGGATTTGCTGATGGACTATGGAGACAGGATGGATGAAAGAGAGAAATTCGAGCAGTTCCACAGGATTCAGCAATCAATTAATACGATGAATGCACTGTTAGACAATATCATAACGTACAGCAGAATAGAAGTAGGGAAGCACCAGTACAGCCTGCAGATTTTCGATATAGAACAGTTTTGCAAAGACATTGTAAATGAAATGCTCTTTATCTCACGAAATAAATGTAAGATTGATTACCGGTTTGAAGGCGTTAATTCGATGGTTTCACTCGATGAGAACCTGATGAGGCAGATTATAAAGAATATGCTGTCGAATGCTATTAAATTTTCGAACCAGGATTCGGAAATAAAATTTTTTATAGAATATGGAGATAGAGATATTAAATTTACTTTTGCAGATGAAGGAATCGGTATTCCGCACGAAGACCAAAACAACATTTTCGAACCTTTTAACAGGGGTAATAATATCGGGACTATCTCCGGCACAGGACTCGGTTTATCTATTGTTCATAATGCCGTAGACATCCTGGGAGGTGAAATTACTTTCAAAAGTGATGCTGGGAAAGGCACAACATTCGAAATCACAATTCCTTTGACCCATTGATATATTTTATTCCAATTTTTTTAAAGCATTTATTCTCTCCAGTACAGGCGGATGAGAGAAGTTCAGAAATACATAAAAAGGATGAGGTGTAAGATTAGATAAATTGTCTTTGGAGAGCTTTTTGAGTGCATCTATTAAAAATACCGGTTTGCCTGTGGTTACTGCTGAAAATTTATCGGCTTCGTATTCATTTTTACGGGAGAAAATATTCATGAATACCGATAAAATTAATTCGATAGGAGAATAAAGCATACCGAAGAAAATCAAGCCTGCATAAACGGGCATATCAGTAAAATAAAAGGCTTGGAACAATCCTTTGTGAGAAATAAAAACAGAGAGAAGAAAAAACAGGAAGCCTGTATGTATGAATCCGAGTAACATGCCCTGCAATATATGCTTTTTCTTATAATGACCAATTTCATGAGCAAGCACAGCTACGAGTTCACCGATTGTATGGTTATTAATCAGGGTGTCGAAAAGGGCAATTCTTTTATTTTTGCCGAATCCGGTGAAGAATGCATTGCTCTTTAAACTTCGCTTTGAACCGTCCATAATGAAAATGTTTTTTACGCGAAACTTTACGGAGCCTGCATAATCGAGAATTGCAGTTTTCAGCTCTCCTTCTCCGAGAGGGGTGAATTTATTGAACAGAGGCATCAGCCATCTCGGGGCAACAAATTGAATTATTAATCCGATAACAGAAACTCCGAGCCAGCCATATAGCCAGGCATATGCCCCTGCATTATCGAGTATATAAATTACTCCTGCAAGGACAGGTGCACCGATTACAATGCCCAGTGCAACAGATTTTAATATATCGAGGATAAAAGTTTTGGGAGTTGTTTTATTGAAACCGTATTTTTCTTCAATAACAAAAGTAGAATAAATTGAAAAAGGTAACGATAATATTGAATTAGCGGCAATCAATATGCCGATATAAAAAATACCTCTTATAATATCATCAGAAAACCATCCTACGACTAAATTATTCAAGCGGGAAAATCCCCCCAAAAACCAGAACAGCAGTAATACCGCAATGCCATAAGCCGATGTTATATATCCGAATTTTGTCTGGGTGCGAAGATATTTCTGAGATTTTTTATAGGTGTCTTTGTCATAAACACCGATAAATTCTTCGGGAAGATCAGGCTTTAAATTTTTTATATTGAGATAGTCGGCAATAACATCTAGAAGAAAGCCGGCTACTAAAGTTCCGAGTATAACGAAAGCATAAACATTCATAATTATTTTTATTTAACAAGAAAAAAATATTCGGTGTTTGTTTGACGCAATAATACAAATGATATTGAATTGATAATATAATTATTAATTACCTGAAATCGCATTTTAAGGTAAATTTTTATTTGAATTTCTTATTCTGTTGATTATTTTTTCAATTTGCACCTGTCTGAAACCGTTCTCATTCAGACGAAGAAATGATTATCTCGGGTGCTATGCCGAAAAGACTACTGCATATATTCATTCTTTCTTCAGGGCTCAGGCTTTTATTTCTATCGAAATAAAATTTATCGAATTCGGGATTTGTATCAGTTATAATAATACTTTCCCTCTTATAAAAAATAACCCCATCCTGTCAATAAATATTTCAAGATGGGGTAAAATCAATCAACAAAATCTTGTTACCTGATTATTACAATAGGCAGTCTTGCTTGTGAAGAGCCAACGTCTGCTATAATAAAATAAGAACCGGATGAAAGGTTCAGGGCAGAAGCATCGAGGCTCATCCCGTATTTTCCCGGGGCAACCGGATTATTGACAAGTTTTGCAACTTCTCTGCCCCTGACATCAACCATGTACATTAACACATTTTCGGTTTTTTCTCCCTTGAGAGTGTATTGAATAAATGCATGTCCCTGAACAGGATTGGGAACGGCTTCCATAAGGAATAACCCGTTTTCAGCAAATGCCGTATAATCTTCAACACCGGTAGTGTCATGAATGCCTATGCCGGATAATGTGATTATTCCGACGCTGTCAGAATTTGTTATGTTGGTATTTATCTTAATGGTAGCATTATAATTGCCGGTATCCGGTGGCGTGAAATTGATTTTTAAATCATGCCAATAAGCAGGTTCAATTGATATCGGGACATCTGCAGAACCTTCGGCAAAGCTGAAAGCCGAAGAGTCATTATAAATGAACCGGATGTTATTCAAAATAAGATAGGCACTTCCGGTATTGGTTATTGTAAATGGTTGATGTCAGGGGCAGAGAAGT
>DAHXMP010000203.1 GCA_027371665.1 Bacteroidota bacterium
GTGGCTGGGAAGGTACAGAAGCCTATATGCTTGATAAAAATCCAAATGTTAAAGCTTGGGTGAAAAACGACCATCTTGATTTTAATATTATTTATAATTATCAGGGTATAGTTAGAAAATATCGTCCCGATTTTATCATAAAGTTAACAAATAATGAGAATCTAATTCTGGAAACCAAAGGACAACCTGATGAAGAAAGTAAAACAAAAGAAATGTATTTAAACGAATGGATAAAAGCCATTAATGAACACAAAGGATTTGGAAAATGGCACCAGTCAACATCTACTCACCCGAATGATATTGATGACATTATCTCCATAATCATTTCAAAATAAAGCTACTAATTTCATTTATCTCTTTAAGTAAGTCTAAAGTAGATTTATTAATATTGTTATAATCAAATTCCTTAAAAATTTCAGACTTTATTAGATGTTTTCTGCGATTACTTCCTCGCAGCGTTTTAGCATAAGCTCTGCTGAATTGTCCCATGAGAAGGTTTTTGCCCACTGGACAGCACCTTCGGAAAGCCGCATGAGTTCCTGCCTGCCGGTTATTAAACGAAGTATGAGTTCAGAAAGCTGCCCGATATTGCCATATTCATAAAGCAAGCCGGACAATCCTTCTTTGACGGAATCCCTTAAACCGGGGACATTAGCCGATATAACCGGTGTTCCGCAGGCATTTGCTTCGATATTCGTAATTCCCCAGCCTTCCTTGATTGAAGTATTAACAGCAATATGAGATTTGCTCAGAAGCATGGCTTTTTCTTCTTCGCTGACATAGCCGTAAAATTTAACTTTGTCAATTATATCGAGTTTGTCTGCAAGCTTCATAAGTTCGGGCTGAAAATCTCCCCTGCCAATGAACTCCAGCCTCGCTTCGGGAACTTTACCAGCAATTAATGCAAAAGCTCTAACGAGATGGTCAACGCTCTTATATTTCTTAAGCCTGCCGAAATAAACGACAGTCGGATTTTCAAATTTCTCACAGACTTTCATCGGGAATCTTTCTTGTTCGATTGCATTCGTTACAATCGTGATCTGTTCCCTTTTGAAGCCCCTCTCAATAAATTCATTTAGTGTGCTGTCCGAAACTACAACGAATGGAGTGTTCCTGTAAACGCGGTTCACCCGCTTTTCCGCAAGCCAGACATAGGAACCGGTAATTAATCCGGCTTCACGAAAGATTGCTTTGCCGAAGAAATGATGGCTGATTGCCAGAAGCGGCTCCTTCACATAGCGGGGCATGTAAAAAGGAATTTTGTTTATGTCGTCAATGACGATGTCATATTTTTTCTCAGTGCTCAGTTTTTTATAAAACTGTTTGACAAGCAAATTGAAAAAGTTTCTTTTTCCGGTTCTAACGACCCTGATACCGTCAATAATTTCTTCTGCTGGCGAGCCTTCAAACATGCAGCAGCCGAGGGTAATATCATGTCCCTGAGCGGCGATTCGACTGAAGATTTCGTGCATATGGACTTCTGCCCCGCCGCCGAAGGGATTCTTAATGTCCTGCCAGTTAAAAATAAGAATTTTCAAATATTCGATATTGAATTGGTAAATAAATACAATTTATCATTTCATAAAGGAAATTACAAGAATGAATGATAATTAAAATTATTGATAAAGAGTCATTAACTCAATTGTTTTTCTGATTAAAGTTTAATTAACCTGTGAGGAGACTAAAAGAAGAAATGTATAATGGGCACGTATTTATATTTCAGAATTTCTTTGTGATTTCATAAAATCATTCGTAAATTTGTATTCTTTTAAATTTCAGATCCCGTAGCTCAGGTGGTAGAGCATTTGACTTTTAATCAAAGGGCCGTAGGTTCGAGTCCTACCGGGATCACGAAATCCTCAGAGTGAATAACTAACTGTGAACAGTGAATAATTGCGGTTAAATTATTATTATTTCCTTCTATCTTTTTAATAACATATCCCTTTTAAAACCCACAAAATAATTTTCAAGGAATAGATTTACTTCGGTGACATTCTTAACTTCGTTCGGAATGACATCTGAAATGTGCAATACATTGATTACAGAATAAAATTTAAAAAGTGTAAATTGCTCTTTGTGTTTGCTGCAATTGACTAAATCAAGTAATTTTGAAAATATATTGGAAGACAAAAGCAAGAAATACTTCAGGCTGATTCGCGGAAGCGACAGCAAGGTTTTAAAAGAGCTTGCCCCGTTTCTTGTAATGGGGTGGCAAATAGTGCTGACAATCGTTTTTTGCGGATTAATAGGCTGGTGGCTGGATAAGCAGTTTAAAACAGCACCCTGGCTGATGATTTCGATGATGTTATTCGGTGTTGTTGCGGCAATGGTAAATTTTTTCAAAGCGGTTGCCAATATAGATAAGAAGAAAAAGAAGGATGAGGTGCAATGAGATGCTTCGACTTCGCTCAGCATGACAAGAGAAAGGTTAGTTATGGTAATTAAATCAGTAATTCTTGCCCTGAGTATCTGTATAATAAATTTTGCCGCAGCATATTTTTTGGCTATGTATGCAATGAAAAAAGAGTACAACAATTTTATAAAAATACTTGTCGGCTCGATGGCAGTAAGGTATATACTGGTTTCGGCGGCAGTTTTATTAATATTATTATTTATTGAAGTGAATAAATTATATTTCGGTTTAACTTTCCTGATTTCTACATTTATACTGCTTTTGGCAGAAATAATATACATAAATTATCGCTCAAATTTGTTAAATTTGCAAAACAAAATGTCCAAACAAGGTTGATTTTATGGGAAACGGAACTAACGCTATTAATATAACGGAAAAACAAATTCAAGTAAGTAACCAGAATCAAGTACAATCAAATAATCAAAATCAGCATGTTCAATCTGCAAGCAATGCCCAGGCTGTAACTCAAAATCCGGGCAGCGAAAAGATGTCGCCGAACGATGTGTTTCCAACACTCCTTGCCCATCTCGGCGATCACAGGCAGATTTCGTTTTTCAATGTGAAAATCACTCAACTGCCGGTAATCGTTTACGATAAAAAGGAAGGACTGCACGCATATTCATCAACAAGTTCAATGCTTAACCAGAAGCTGTTCACTATGCAGGTGAACAAACATAAGGAATATGAACCACCGATTAGAAGAGTATCCGACAACCAGCCTGTTACGCTCGATATGTCCATAACATCGCTCGTTTTATATGAATGGATAGCGATTGTAGTGCTGCTTGCCGTTTTTGCATGGGTTGGAAGGAAATACAAGAAAAATCCGACTAAGGCACCGAGTGGATTTCAAAATGTACTCGAAGCCCTCGTCGTATATGTGAAGGATGAAGTTGTAATGCCGAATGTGGGTACGGAAAGAGCAGCAAAAACGCTGTTACCTTATTTTATCGGCTTATTCTGTTTCATCTTATTCTGTAATGCCTTCGGGCTACTACCCGGTGGAATACCCTCAACAAGTGCTATAGCAGTAACAGGAGGGCTGGCAATAATCGCCTATTTTGTAATTAATTTTACCGCTATAAGGGAAGCCGGTATAGGGTCATGGCTAAAGCATTTACTTGGAGGTGCGCCAATTGCCCTTGCACCAATAATGATACCGATAGAAATAATATCAATGTTCGTAAAGCCCTTTGCACTCACGATTCGTCTTTTTGCGAATATGACTGCGGGGCACGTAGTATTACTTTCGTTGGTAGGCTTGATATTTTTCTTTAAAATAACATCGGGAGTTGCCGTCGGAGCGGCTATATCACCCGTATCCGTGGGATTTTCGGTATTTATGTACTTCCTGGAATTGCTTGTTGCAGTTCTGCAGGCATATATATTTACAATATTGACCGCAGTTTTTGTGGGCCTTGCAATAGGAGAACATGCCCACGAACATGCGGCGGAACATTAAGAAAGAAATATATTTAAAATATACTTCATATTAATAATTATTTTATATTTAATAACAGGAGAAAGATAATGGATTTAGGAACACTTGGAGCAGGACTTGGTGCCGGTATAACAGTAATCGGTGCCGGTATAGGTATTGGAAGATTGGCTGCAGCAGCACTCGAAGCAATCGGCAGACAGCCCGAAGTAGCCGGCGATGCCAGAACAACTATGATTATTGCAGCTGCTTTAATCGAAGGTATAGCATTGTTTTCCTGCGTTATATGTATGTTGCTTGTCGTTATGAAGTAATTTTTACGGAACGCTTTTGTGATTAAAGTCATTAAGGCGTTCCGGTTAAATTTCAAATAAACAAATTTTTTAATTCAAAACATTATTATCCGAGGATATAAATGGAACATATAATGGATATAGAGCCCGGGCTGATGATTTGGACGATAGTCAGCTTCCTGATTTTTATCGCTATTTTGATTAAGTTCGGAACCAAGCCTATTCTCAACGGCTTGAATGCAAGAGAAAAAAGGATTAACGATGCTATTGAAAATGCGGAAAAAGCAAACGAACAGGCTCAAAAAATACTCAAAGAAAGCGAAGATAAGCTAAGGACAACTCAAATTGAAATGGGCGAGATTGTAAACAAAGGCAAAGCACAGGCTGAAGAGATTATAAAGAAAGCCGCAGACGAAGCCGACAAGGTCAAGAAACAAAAAGTTGACGAGGCTCTCCGGGATATCGAAAGAAGCAAAGAAACTGCTATAAAGCAGTTGAGGACAGAGGTCGCAGGACTCGTCGTAGCCGCTACCGAAAAAATCCTGGATGAAACTTTGGACAAGGACAAGCATTACAAGCTTGTAGAATCTTATATTG
>DAHXMP010000425.1 GCA_027371665.1 Bacteroidota bacterium
GGGGCCGATCGAGCCGAATGCAAGGGAGTGTATTAAGACATTTATGAATGTACCGGGTTTGTTTTCGAGTTTAGACTTAATACTATCAATAACTGTTTTCCTGTTGTTTTCGTCGGCGGCATTGAGATTAAAAAAAGTTGCATCGACACCCATGTTTTTTATTTGTTCGAGTAATTCTTCCGCGTTTTTCTTGTTAGAACCGAAATCGAGATGAACACCGAAAATATTATAACCTGCACTTGCCAATTCGAGTGCGGTTGCTCTTCCAAACCCGCCGGAACAACCCAATATTAAAACGTATTTATTATTATTCATTTTTTCCCCTTAATTAAATAAAATGGCTACAAAATTAATAAATTTTAAATTATTTATTTTAGTCTTAATTAAAATATATTTTATTTACTCTAAAAATACAATTGATTTGTAACTTTTACATCTTAATTTTCATCTTATGACAAAGAACTTATTTTCAAATAAAAAGGTGCTTGCTATGAGGTCAATAATTTTTCTGATGCTTTTCGGATTTCTCCTTTCTTCATCACCAATGCCCGAAAGCTCTTCGATAAGCGGCAAAGTATCAGACAGCCTGACTAAAAAACCATTGACTGGAGTTATCGTCAAAGCTGTGCAAAAAGATACTTCGTTTACTGTTTTTACAGACAGGTACGGTAATTATAAATTTGAACTCGAACCCGGGACTTATTCACTGAATTTTACATATTTCCTTTTTAAGGATACGACATTCGATAAAGTTGAAATTCATAAAGGCGAAGCCTTGAAATTAAATGTTGAATTTATACCAAATACCAATTCATATTCTTCAGGAATTATGCACGGAACCGAAGGGGGAGAATCGGGTATTATGGTGGATAAAAGAAGTGTTACTGCTTCTTATTCCGGCGGTGGGGAGGAAATGCCTCTTGTACCTGCTCCAAAAACGTCGGCAGATAGGAAGAAGGAAGGACTTCCAAAAAAGGATGCGTCAACAGAATCAATTGCTTTTTTTGAATCAAAAAGAGTTGCTGGAATAGAACCGGGAAGTTCAACAGCACCTGCCGGACGTGCAGGAGTTCTCACATCCGGTGAAGTAAATGATTTTCGGAAATGGGATTTGTGGCAGGACATAGCAGATAACGATTTGAAAGCATATGGAGAGCTTTGGGTATTCAAGCCTAAATACAGGTACACCGTCCAGCTTGTAACACGTGATAATATGCCCGTTCTCGATTGCCCGGTAAAGCTTTTATCGGCAAACGGAGAAGTTCTGTGGGCAGGAAGGACTGATAACACAGGCAAGGCTGAGCTTTGGGCAAATATTTTCAGCGATGAGCCTTTCCATGAAAGCGATTTATCAATCGAGGTTGATTATAACGGGAAGGTTACTAAGGTGGACGAAGTGAAGAAATTTCATGACGGTATAAATATTATAGGGGTTGACGGTTATTGCTCAGTACCGAAAAATGTTGACATCGTTTTTTGTGTGGATGCTACAGGTTCGATGGGCGATGAAATAAATTATCTGAAAGCAGAGATGGAAGATATTATATCAAAACTCAAGGATAAATTTAAATCGGTTAATATTAATGTCGGCAGTGTGTTTTATCGCGATGTGCATGATGAATATTTGGTCAGGAAAAGCGACCTTTCATCCGATGTTACTAAAACGAGCGAGTTCATTAAAGAACAGACTGCAAACGGCGGCGGAGATTTCCCGGAATCAATGGAACTGGGTATCCAGACTGCAGTGAATGAATTGTCCTGGAGCGACACTGCCGTTGCGAGGCTGCTGTTTATCATTCACGATGCTCCCCCTCACAGCACGCCTGAAGTGAAAGAGAGAATGAAAGAGCTGACAGCCAAAGCGGCAATGGACGGAATCAGGATAATTCCCGTAGCATGCAGCGGGATTGACAAGAGCACCGAATATCTTATGCGTTCGCTCGCACTGGCGACAAACGGAACATATGTTTTTCTTACCGATGAAAGCGGTGTTGGAGACAAGCATATCAAGCCGACTACGGATAAATACGATGTCGAGTTGCTAAACGATTTATTCATTCGCTTAATCGGGCAGTTCACCGCAGTTCCCGGGTGCAGTTCTGCCGAGCCTCTTGCAGGGCTGAACCCGAACGAAAATATTCTCAACCAGGGCGATTCAAAAATTGATTCGACAACTGAGAATTATCAGCAATTAATGGACAGAGTAAAATTTTATCCGAATCCGACGAGCGGGGACCTGACGATTGCCTTAAGCGGCAAAATTGACGAGTTGTTTATAGTTGATATTACAGGAAAAATTCTTATGAGAATGGAAAATCTCACCGAAGGAACTCAAATGGTAGATTTGAAGCCGTTCCCGACGGGCATTTATTTCCTTAAGTTCATGCTCGACAGCAAATGGGGAACACAGAAAGTGATGCTGATGCATTAAAAAAAGATGATAAAATAAATCACCTTTCGGATTCGGGAGGTGATTTTTTTTTAACTTTTTATGAACGGAAGGAGCCCCAGGCCGGCTGGGGGATCCCCAGGCGGTCCAGCAGCGCGCTGAACTTGGTCCTATCTTCGGCGGTTTCTATGGATTGCGAAGAGGTCCCCA
>DAHXMP010000443.1 GCA_027371665.1 Bacteroidota bacterium
AATTCATCATAAAAATTTATATATACTTAAGCCATATTTTACTAAGCACAATATGGCTTTTTTTGTCCGGATGACTGTTCTTAGTTCATTCTAATATTAAAAATCATCAATGTCTATGCCTTTAAAATAAAAATTGTTACACTTATTTTAAAGGAATTTGTCGCACCTAAATCCATACGTTTTTAAACTTTGTTTAGTAAATTTGTATTCTATTTGTGTTCGTTCTTTGCACAAACAATGATTTAAGATGTTTCATAATACATTAAATTCAAATGGAGAAAAGATGAAAGACAAAGTATTTGTAACGATTGACGGTAATGAAGCAGCAGCGTATGTGATGTATCGAATGAATGAAGTATGTGCCATCTATCCGATAACACCTTCCTCAAACATGGGCGAATGGGCTGACGAGTGGTCTTCCAAAGGAATAAAAAATATATGGGGAAACGTTCCCACGGTTATCGAAATGCAGAGCGAAGGAGGTGCCGCAGGTGCAGTTCACGGTTCTTTACAGGCAGGTGCTTTAACTACGACATTTACCGCATCGCAGGGATTATTATTAAAAATTCCAAATATGTTCAAAATTGCCGGTGAGCTTACACCTGCCGTATTTAATATAAGTGCTAGAACTCTTGCAACTCACGCACTCTCGATTTTCGGAGACCATAGCGACGTTATGGCTGCCCGGACAACCGGGTTTGCAATGCTTGCCGCCGCTTCGGTTCAGGAAGTAATGGACTTCGGCATTATAGCACAAGCCTCCGCACTCGAGTCGAGGCTTCCTTTTATTCACTTTTTCGACGGTTTCAGAACATCGCATGAAGAATCGAAAGTCGAACTCGTCTCGAATGAAGTAATGAAAGAAATGATTAACGACGATTTGGTGGCTGCTCACCGCCGAAGAGCATTGTCTCCAGACCATCCTGTATTGAGAGGAACAGCACAAAACCCCGATGTGTTTTTCCAGAACAGGGAAACGATTAATCCTTATTATATAGCTGCACCCGATATAATTCAAAAAGTTATGGATAAGTACGCTACCTTAACCGGAAGGCATTATCACTTGTTCGATTATTATGGGGCTCCCGACGCTGAAAATGTTATCGTTCTTATGGCATCGGGATGTGAAACAGCACAAGAGACAGTAGATTATCTTATTGGCAAGGGCGAAAAAGTTGGCGTTGTTAAAGTTAGAATTTATCGTCCGTTTGATATAAAGAGGTTTATGGAAATATTTCCTCCAACTGTTAAAGTAATTGGCGTTCTCGACAGAACAAAAGAGCCCGGTGCAATAGGCGAGCCTTTATACGAAGATTGCGTCAATGCTATCCATGAAGGAATGAATGAAGGATACGGAAAACTGAAAACAGCTCCAAAGATTGTCGGTGGAAGGTATGGCTTATCTTCAAAAGAATTTACTCCGTCAATGGTCAAAGCTGTATTCGATAATCTTAAAAAAGACAAGCCCAGGAATCATTTTACAATAGGTATTATAGAGGACGTAACTAATTCGAGCCTCGATTTCGACAGGGAATTTGACATTGAAGCTCAGGATGTAGTCAGGGCTTTATTCTATGGATTGGGTTCCGACGGTACTGTCGGGGCAAACAAAAACTCAATTAAAATTATCGGTGAAAACACGGATAATTATGCACAGGGATACTATGTTTATGACTCGAGGAAAGCCGGTACACTGACAGCTTCTCACCTGAGATTCGGGCCACGCCCGATTCGTTCGGCTTATTTAATCAATAAAGCTAACTTCATCGCATGTCATCAAACAGTATTTATCGAAAAATATGATATGCTGAAAAATATAAGCAACGGAGGGACTTTCCTTATTAATGCACCTTGGGCAAAAGAAGAAGTTTGGGATAACCTACCCAAAAAAGTTCAACAGCAAATTATTGACAAAAAAGTAAAAATATTTACTATTGATGCACAGAAAGTAG
>DAHXMP010000453.1 GCA_027371665.1 Bacteroidota bacterium
GGCGGGTAAGTCTTTCTTTTTGTTTTTTTTCAAACTCTTTTTTCTTTTTTTCATCTACTGCTTTGACTTCCCCGCTTTGTGTATCGGACTTTGCCATTGTTTTTTCCTGTTTATTATTTAATTATATGTTTTCAAATAATATTTTGTCTAATTTAAAAAACTTATTTAAGCTCAGCAACCTTAATTTTATCTTTAATTTTTTCAGCAATCGAATGAAAAGCTCCTGTTGTTTCAGATTTACCGTTGTATTGAATGTATAATTCCTGGTTTATTATTGACTGCCTTACAGCCCTGTCATAAGGAATAAAGCCGAGAACGTTGATTTTTATGTTCAGAAATTTTTTTGCCGCTAGATTTAATTTCGAAGCAATTTCATCCGCATCTTCGCCATCAATAACATTATTCACCATAAAAGATATCTTTTCTTGGGAAGTGAATTGCAATAATATTTTCATAAGTGCATAGGCATCGAGCAAAGTTGTCGGTTCATCTGTTATCACGATATTGATGAGGTCTGCTACGTTACAGCACTGAAGCACATCTTCCGTATCTGCTGCAGGTGTATCGATAATTATAACATCGAATTTCGTAGATAAGATTATATTAACGAATGTGTCGAGAATTTCCGAAGCCTGTAATTCTTCACTTCTTCCCGTGGCAAGAATATCAGCAAGGATGAACAAATTTTCCTCAATTTTGTAAATTGCCGATTCGACGGGTATCCTTCCCGAATACACGTCTTTCAGCCTGACAGGAGGCTCGACACCGAATAATATGTGCTGATTGGGATAGTGCATATTGGCATCCCAAATGAGAACAGACAGAGATTGCCCCGATAAAGAATAAGCGAGATTTGCCGCATAGAAACTTTTTCCTACACCTCCCTTACCGCTGCAAATCGTAATTACATACGGCATCTTCAATTCTTCTTTGAAATCTTCCTCGAGCCTATGATTATTTACTGCAACTTCACTCATATTATCAATCAAATCAATTCGCACATATCCTAAATTATTTTTTTCCCGTACTATCTAAAGCAAGTTTATCCGGCAGAACGAGCATGCTTAACTTCTTCCTGCTTGCCGGTTCTATGTCTTCGGGTATTTTCTGCCCGGTCGAGAAATATGCCAAAGGCAGTGAAATATCCTTCATAGCTGTTATTATTTCACCGATTGCGGGTGCTTCGTCAATTTTGGTTAACACCAGTGCATCCGGTTTCAGAATTGAAAATTCATTGTATGATTCTATAAACGAAGCCCGGCTCATTGTGAAACTTTGAACTAAATATATATGGTCTGCCCCTATATTCTCTATAAATTGCCCTGTTTCTTTCAATCCTTCTCGGTGAAAAGGGCTGAAACCGGGAGTATCAATTAAAATTAAATCCCTGTCAATTTCCTTTGAAATCAGCGTTTGCAAATCATCCGGCGAATAAACCACTTCGCAGGGTAATGCAGCTATAGATGCAAATGTCTGTAATTGTTCGACTCCTCCTACCTTATGAGTATCTGCCGAAACAACAAGCACATTTGACTGAAGAACCAGCTTGCTTACCAGTGCAATTTTGATTAACGATGTCGTTTTACCGCATCCGGTAGGTCCTACCAGTACTACAATACGCCCGCCGCCTTTTTTGACCGGTTCCTGTATTTTAATATTATCGGCAACGAGAATCCTGGCTTCGGTCAATGCTTCGGACAGATTATTAAAATTGCCTTTCATTGTTAGTTTACCTGCAATTTGAAGGGCTAACTCATCCGATACTTCAGCCTTTCTGAGTGCAAGATATATTTCCCTGACTATGTCTGTAAAGATTCCGCTGTGTATGAACCTCACGCTGTCAGAAATATCCGACAATGAAGATTTGATTTCATCCAGTTCGCTATAAATTTCTCCGGCAACCCTGAAAAATTTATTTTCCCCGCTTTCTATACCATATTTTGCCGTCGAAGGTATTTCCTTAGATTTGGGAACTATGGATTTCTGAGCTTTTTTGTGCTTTAATGGGGAATCATCAATGGCTGCAACTATTTCAACTACTTCCAAACCTCCGTTTCCTGTTCTTTTTACAGTCCTGCTGGAAAGGATAACAGCATCCTCTCCAAGTTCCTGGGAAATTTTTTCTTTGCCTTCTTTAAGGCTTTTTGCGATGAACTTTTTAATTCGCATTTTTTTCTAAGCTATTGTTAATTATTATAAATACACTTATTGCTAAATTATCATCTTAACAATAAATTTTATAAGAAGTTAATAAGTAAAAATTGTGCCAAATAATATGTAAATATTTAGTTTAATCATTTATTACAATTTATTTTTTATGCCACAGAAATAAATAACTTTGAATATTTGTCAAACTTGTAATCGTTTTTTATTAAATTGCCTAATTATTTAATTAATCATTTCTTCTAATTATTATATTGGATTTGTATGACCATTTATATAATCATAATCATAACTTATCTGGTTGGTTTAACGATTTTTAATTTTTATAAAGCCAGGAGTGTTAAAACTCATGATGACATGATGGTAGCGGGCAGGAGCCTTGGTATCACGAAAATGGTTTTCACTCTCGTTTGTACATGGATTGGTTCAGGTACATTTATCGCGGGTGCGGAGTTCGCTTACCGGGCGGGTTGGAGTTCGCTCTGGATGCCTGCCGGTGCATGGGTTGGAATTTTTATTATCTACTTCCTTGCAGGCAAAATACGTACTTTCGGCCAATATACAATCGGGGACATTCTCGAAGTAAGGTATGGAAAATTCGCAAGGCTTTTCGGTGCAATTTCAATCGTAATAGCATTTACTACAATTGTCTCTTACCAGTTCCGTGCCGGCGGCTATATCCTGAATACAATTACAGACGGGGCAATCAGTGTGGCAATGGGGCAAACATTTGCGGCTGCATTCGTGATTTTATTTACTTCGATAGGGGGAATGATAGCGGTTGCACATACAGACCTTCCTAATGGAATAATAATAATCCTTGCCTGCTGTATTTCAGTACCTTTTGTTATTATTTCGGCAGGTGGTTTCCACGCACCGGCACAGGTTCTTCCTCCATCCCATTTTGAAATGTTTTCTTCAGAGTTCGGCAAATATCCGGTTTTGAAAGGTCTGTCTTATTTCCTGGCAACCGGCTTGCTCTTGCTTGGTGTTCAGAGCATGTACCAGAAGTTTTACAGTGCAAAGACCGCAGCAGATGCAAAGAAGGCAGTTGCCCTTTGGATAATCGGCACAATCGTAGTTGAGACTGTCGTTGTAGCTATCGCAGTTTATGCTTCCTCAAAATTCTGGAACCAGCCCGGTTTCGACCCTGCTTCGGTTGTTCTCCAGGCAGCGAGACACCTTATTCCCGAACCTGTCGGTATTCTTTTGCTTGCTGCGGCAGTCGTAGTGGTTCTTTCAACCGGAATGAATTATTTGCTTAGCCCTTCGACAAACATAATCAGAGATATTTATCAGTCCTTAATAAATCCCGATGTAGATTCGAAGAAAATGGTTGCATTGCAAAAAGTATTTATCGTCATTCTCGGTTTGGCGGCTTTCCTGATGATTTTTATACCGACTTATTTTAATCTCAAAATATCGGTTTTGCAATATGCTTATTTTGCCTATACAATCTATGGCGTAGCAATTACACCATCCCTGATTGCGGCTCTCTCGTGGAAAAGGGCTACTAAAGCCGGCGGTTTGGCGAGTATCGTTTCCGGAGCATTAATGGTTATTATTCTCGATATACTTTTGCCGCTTATTTACCCCAGTGCTATGATAGATGGCGACCCCTGGGGAATACCAAGTATCTACCCATCTGCATTGGTTTCAATAGGTGCATTGATTATCGTCAGCTTTGCAACTCCCAAACCTGACAAAGCTACATTGGTAAAGCTTTTCCCGGAGAAATCTTAATTGTTTTATAATAACTTTCGGAGAATATTGTATATTTAGCTTAATAAAGTTATCAATAAATATTAATTTTGCTTTTTATAATTTTTGAAAAACAGGAAAAAAATATGAACGATACTGCTTTGGAAAGATTTCTTCGCTATGCTAAAATAGATACTCAATCGAAGGAGGATTCCGACACTACACCCAGCACACAAAAACAATTCAACCTTGGAAATCTGCTTGTAAAAGAGCTGAAGGAATTAGGTATTCAGGACGTTTCGATAGATGAACATTGCTATATTTATGCCTCGATTCCGTCGAATCTCCCCAAAACCCATCCTTCTTTCGGCAAAGTACCCGCAATCGGATTTATTGCTCATGTTGATACTTCTCCGGATGTGACGGATGAAAATGTCAAACCGCAGGTGATTGAAAATTACAGGGGTGGAGACATCGTTCTTCCCGGTGATAACAATTTCGTAATCGCAGAATCCGAAAATAAATCGCTGGCTAATTGCATTGGCCATACATTAGTAACGACAGACGGAACTACGCTTCTCGGAGCCGACGACAAAGCCGGTGTCGCTGCAATTATGACTGCCGCAGCGAAATTGCTGGAAGACCAAAGCATTTTGCACGGCGATATTAAAATTGCATTCACTCCCGATGAAGAAATCGGGCAGGGAACCAAATTTTTCGATATTCCGAAATTCGGTGCCAAATACGCTTATACACTCGACGGAGAATTACCGGGTGAATTAAATAAAGAAACATTCAGTGCAAATTCCGCAATTCTGCATGTTACCGGCAGGGATATTCATCCGGGTTCAGCAAAAGATATTATGGTAAATTCGATTCGTGCCGCTGCCGAAGTTATCGTGCGTTTACCAAAAGACATGGCTCCCGAAACCACCGAAGATTATCAGCCGTATATTCATCCTCATATCGAAGAAGGCTCTGTTGGAAATACTACAATTAAATTCTTATTCCGCGACTTCGATACTAACGGCTTGGACATACAAAAGAAAATGCTTGAAAAAATTATCGAGACTGTCAAACCGCTTTATCCAAAGGCAAAATTCGAGCTTGAAATTATCGAAATGTACAGGAACATGAGGGAAAAGCTCGATGAGAATCCTCTCGTTCTCGAATGTTTGTGGGAGGCAGCACTTAAGTCAGGTACGAAACCCTATTGGAAACCGATAAGGGGAGGTACTGACGGTTCACGCCTTACAGAAATGGGTTTGCCTACTCCAAACATATATAATGGAGGTCAAAACTTCCACAGCAAAACAGAATGGCTTTCAGTCAACGATATGAACCTCTCGGTTGATACCGTAATAAATCTGATTAAAACATGGGTTGAGAAAAGTAAATCATAATAAAGATAATAGGAGTTTTATATGGAACAATCCGGAACGACAAGTCATCTGCCGGAAAATGCTTATAGAGAATTAAAACACGGTGAAGTGTATAGGCCCGTGATGTCCCCTGAATATAAATTTCCCGAAGTTACACGCTGGTCAGTCTTTTGGGGTTTGGTAATGGCAGTGCTTTTTTCCGCTGCCTGTGCCTATTCGGGATTAAAAATAGGCCAGGTAATGGAAGCTGCAATACCTATTTCAATCCTCGCCGTCGGCTTGTCCTCTGTCGCAAAGATTCGCAGGGCTTTGGGACAAAATGTAATCATCCAGTCAATCGGAGCAAGCTCCGGAGTAATCGTTGCAGGTGCAGTGTTCACGATTCCGGCATTATATATCCTGAACCTGAATGTTAGTTTCTTCCATATATTTTTATCATCAATGCTTGGCGGTTTCCTCGGAATACTTTTCCTGATTCCGTTCAGAAAGTATTTTGTTAAGGATATGCATGGTAAATTCCCGTTCCCCGAAGCAACCGCAACGACTGAAATTCTGATGACCGGGGAAAAAGGCGGGAAGCAGGCAGGTGTCCTCATTGTCAGCGGTTTAATCGGAGGCTTATATGATTTCATTATCACTTCTGTCGGCTGGTGGTCTGAAGTAGTTACGTCCAAAATTATCCCGGGCGGAAACTCTTTGGCAGACAATACAAAGCTTGTTTTCAAGTACGATTCCCTTTCGATGATTCTCGGGTTAGGCTACATAGTGGGATTGAAGTTTGCCCTGATTATCTGTGCAGGCTCCTTTTTATCCTGGTTTTTCCTGATACCTTTAATCAATGAGGTCGGTAACATAATTGCACACTCGGGTGGAACGAATATTTTTGCCGCTATGAGTGCGGAACAGATTTTCCAGAATTATGTGCGGCACATCGGAATCGGCGGTATTGCTATGGCAGGAATCATCGGAATATTAAAATCTTCTAAAATTATCGGCGGTGCATTCTCACTTGCTTTCAAAGAAATTTTCCACCCCAAAAAATCTGAAAACGAAATAGTTCACAGGACACAGAAGGACATGAAAATCACTTACAACATCATGTTCATTCTTCTTTCTATTGTTGCAATTTTAATATTTATGCTGGCAGGAGTTCAGCTTTCCTGGGGAAATGCAATTATTGCCCTGCTTACCGTTGCGATTATTTCTTTCTTATTTACAACTGTTGCAGCAAATGCAATTGCTATTGTCGGAACAAATCCCGTTTCAGGGATGACTTTGATGACCCTGATTTTGTCTTCGATTATTCTGACAAAAGTCGGATTGACGGGACCTAAAGGTATGGTCAGTGCTTTGATTATAGGTGGTATTGTATGCACGGCTCTATCAATGGCGGGAGGTTTTATCACGGATTTGAAAATCGGGTATTGGCTCGGTTCGACACCTGTGAAGCAGGAATCGTGGAAGTTTCTCGGCACTATCGTCTCCGCAGCTTCAGTCAGTGTTGTTATTCTAATTCTTAACAATACTTACGGCTTTGTCCATACACCTGCTCATCCGAATCCGCTTGCGGCTCCACAGGCAAATGCAATGGCAGCAGTAATTATGCCCCTGATGAATACGAATGCTCATGTTTACTGGATGCTCTATTTTGTGGGAGCGGTAATAGCGTTGCTGCTTAATGCACTGAAAATTTCGCCGCTGGCTTTTGCATTGGGAATGTATCTTCCGCTCGAATTAAATACCCCGATTTTACTTGGAGGTCTGATTGCACAATTCGTAAAGACACGCTCTAAGGATGAGAAACTGAACGATGCAAGATTCCAGAGAGGTACACTTATTGCATCGGGATTCATAGCAGGGGGGGCTCTCTTCGGAGTATTCGGTGCTATAATGAAATATTTATTTATTCAATTTAATATACCTGATATTTTCCGGCTACAATGGTCTGAGACTTATTCTGCCCAGTGGCTTGCGATTGGCATGCTTGTACTGATTATTACTTATATGATTTGGGATTCGCTGAGAGTTAAAACGGATAATATCGAATCGTAAAAATATATTGCATAATATTACAAATAAATTTCAGTATAAGTATAAATACACTGAAATTTATTTTTTTTTGAAAATTTATTATAAACATTTGCGTTTCATTCCTAAACGAAATGTAAAAAAATCCGGAATTTATGAAAGAAGGTTCAAAAAAAGCTGTCAGATTAATAATATCCGTTGTTCTGATTGCAGTCTCATTCTATTTTGCCCTGAAAGATATCAACTTTGGTGAATTGGTCAGAATTATTATTCATGCCGATTATCTTTGGATAATACTGTCAATACCTATTATATTGTTGTCTCATTGGGTTAGGGCGATGCGTTGGAAGACTCTGCTCGAGCCTGCATTAAATAAAAAATCCGCATCAATCTGGAACCTGTTTTCAGCGGTTATGATTGGTTATGCAGGCAATTGCGTCCTGCCCCGCGGAGGGGAAGTTTTAAGACCGCTTGTTTACAGCCGTCGCGAGAAAATTTCATTTACGACTACTTTTGCAACTGTCATTGCCGAGAGATTTATTGATGTAATCGCTTTGTTTTTTCTTTTTGTAGGAGTTTTCTTTTTCCTGAGCGGAAAAGTTATCCAGGCACTTCCGGAATTAGACCCCAATAAAATTATGATACCTACTACCATCATATTTTTTGTAATAGTTTTTTCATTTTATCCTCCTTTTGTCAGATTTATTCTCAGAAAGATTCTTAAGCCAATATCAGAAAAATTTTATAATAAAATCAGCCATGCATTCGATAAATTCATGATGGGCTTTGCCGTCATCAAAAAACCTTCCCAATATTTCAGGCTGAGCATCGAATCTTTTGCAATCTGGCTTTTCTATACCATTCCTATGTGGCTGATGTTTTATTCATTTGGATTTGAGTCAAAGTTTCACCTCGGTTTCAGCGATGCTACAGTTCTTATCGTCGTCTCTGGCATAGGAGCTACAATAGCCCCTACCCCGGGAACAATCGGAGTATATCATTTTCTAATTCAAAATGCAATGATGAAACTATATGGAATAAGTTCGGAAGAAGCACTTGCTTATGCAACGCTGACACATGCCGTAAACTACATCATCCAGC
>DAHXMP010000210.1 GCA_027371665.1 Bacteroidota bacterium
ATAAAGCTGATTGAGTCGAATCATAATAAATACTGTCATTGACGGACATTTTATTCCTTAAAAAAGCGGCATTGTAATTTGTATTTAAAAGGAAAAAAGGATATTCTGTAAAGGATTTCATAAGGCTGTCTTTATTATTTGTAAAGCCCTGCCTGATTCTTGCTATTGTGCCGAATTCAATAATAGTAACTTCGGTTAAATTAGTGTCGAGTGCATTAATAAAATGCTGCATAGCCCTGGAAGCTATTTCCCATTTTGCCTGTCCCGGCGGGGGATTATTTGAACCGTCGAGACCCTGCTGCATTGAATTTGATACGTCAACAAGCAAAATTGCGGAAAATGTTTTCAGGTTCGTGTCGGTACAAAATGGCCAGCCGGGTTTAATTGTGCGGGTAATCCCGTTTTCCGTGATTGTGATATCCGATGCCTGCCAGTTGTACGCATTTGGCCTTATTTCATTCCCGGCTGAATCTTTAATAGTAAATCCTGCCCTGATGTCAGGATATCCGGCAGGTTCGATATAATTGATTTTGGCTGTCTGAGCCATTGCATCGGACATAACCAAACAGGTATACAGTGAAATTACAAACAACGGTAAGATATTTTTTTTCATGACGAGCCTCTTCATAAAGTGAGTAATTCATCAATGTTACATATGACATTTAAAATTATAGTTTCTTTTCATAAAATCCAAATTTATTTGGCAAAATTTTTAGTTAAAAAAAAATCCCGCCTTCGATAAGCTAAAGATGGGATTTTATATTTTCATATATCCTGATTTTACTTGATTATCATAAACCTCTGCTTATAGAACTGTGTCGGTGTCTGCATTATTAAGAAGTAAACACCGTCGGGCAGATTGCCTGAATCGAAGCTGAGCTCCTTAGTGCCCGGTTCCATGAAACCGCTTGCCACCTGCAGGACATTATTGCCGAGTACATTTGCCACCCATATCTGAGTGTTCCCCGGTTCAGCCAGGCTGAAATCAACTTTAGTTATTCCGAATGCCGGGTTGGGATTGATTCCCTTGAGAGCCGCACTTGCATAGGGGTTGATTAATCTGACGGTGCTGTCTGCGTCGTAACAAAGCCCTCTCAATCTCAGCCGGCAAACGACTGTGTCAAATTTGATATAGCCGTTCATAGCTGTACTGTTTTCAAGAATAATGTTCGTAGCAGAATCATTGCCGAGCATTGCCCTGAACTTAAATGATTTTAACTGCACGAGCCCGTTTGAAGTATCTATCGGAATTCCCTGCAATGTTGTTACCCTGTCGGTTCCATTTAAAGATGATGCCATGTTAACAGGTTCAAGCATCGTAGCATTTGCCCTGACATGAGTTGTAATGCTTTGATGGAATGAAGGCGACAAATTTTTAGCATCCGACTGCCAAATCACCAGGTCAAACTCCTGTCCCGGGAATTCAAAATAATCCTTTGTCTGGAGTGTTGCAGATGCCTGTATCAAATTGAACTGCCCGTTAATTTCATTGAATACAACATTATTCTTATCGGACACAGTATTAGAAATTATCAATGGTGTACTCGTCACTCCTCCACCATCTTTAACACGCAGATTCAAAGTCAATGGTACCTGATCAGAGTTTGTGGGAGTAACCGAAATTGAAGGCAAAGTTAGTTCTGTCATGTTCCCATTGAAGGTCTCAGGATAACTTGTACCGCTCTGTTCGAGTAAAGAAGATACAAAACTTACTTTTGTATCAATAGATGATGTTCCGGATTCGGCAAATTTAACTGCCTTTCTCAGGTTTATTGGAACCTGTACTACCTGCCCGATTAGTCCGCTTAATGTGTCAATTTGAATATCTACGGTTGCAAGAGACGGATTGCCCAACAAAGGAATCAACACATCATGGCAGGGCATGCCTGTTAGCACAAGATTCGTTGACACCGGCTGGTCCGATGTAGGCAAATACCTAACAGTTATTAGCATGGAATCTCCCGGCTGAATTGTGTGAGGCAACGCAGGATTTGAACTCACAAATGTAAATTGCGGGTCCTGTGCCGTTACAGGTGGTGTAACAGATAACGGAGAAAGCGAAGAATTTATTATCCAGAATGTCGTGTCATGTGGAACACCCACATTGGAAACAACATTTATGTTAAGATTCGCAACCTTCGGGTCATAAACAGTCCCGATGAAATGTATTGTTTTGGTAATATTACAAAAATTATCCGTAAATATAAGGACAGTATCCACCGGGCCATCCTTAAAAGGCTTATAATTTATTTTAATACTGTCTAAGCCGCCACTGTTGATGTTCCAGAAATTTCCATTAAGGGTCATAGTTGAAGGTATTGTTGCAGTTATAATATTCAGAACTTTAGTCCCGACATTTGTTAATGTAATCGTAGTGTCAACACCAGTCATACACACAGTTCCCAAATCAAAGGTATAACTGTTCGGCTCGTAATTAATGCTGTCTTTTGTTGCTTCGACTCTTGTAAAATAATCAGGTGTATTTCCGGCATTACTAACTATATGCAGAAAACATGTTTTTGTTCCCGCTGAAGGAGAGTCGAAATGAATGGTAACAGAATCACTGCTCATTCCGTTTATAGATGGAGGAATAGCACCAACTATACTGAAATAAGCCACATCGGGACCTGTCAAACCTGAAGAATCAACAACAATAGCAAGAGGCAATGGACCTGTATTTCTTATATGAACTACTGTATCCCTTGTCTTATTCTGACAATCTGTATTTTCAAAAATAACAGGGCTGTCTGTTTCGATTCCCGGTTGTCCTATTCCGTTGCCAATAATATTTGAATTAAAATTACCTTTGTCTGTTACAAGGCCAATCCTTGCAGCCTTTCCTCCGCTGGTCGTCGGCTTGAACCTGAAAGTAACCTGAAGGCATTCACCCGGATTCAATGATGCAGGGAGTGGCGGTTGTGTGTTTATATCCTCAAACATGGAGGCATCGCCTGTGCTTATATTTAATGCTGTTACATTTATTGTCGTGGGCCCGCGGTTACAGAATAGCTGTATATTTGGTGCAGTAACGCTGTCCATTACCGTGCAATTACCCATATCCACGTCTTTACAGAATAAATTCATCATTCCGTCCGTATTGATATTCATTCCCGAACAGGCAGAACCGAGAATCGTTACAATTGCAGATGAATATAATGAATCAGTCGGTGCATATTCGAGCTTGACCGTAATTATTGAGTCTTTCTTTAAAATCCCGGGCAGGGCAAATCCCCCCCAGTCAATGATTTTATACCTCCCGTCAGTTGAAGAGAAGCCGCCGGCAGGAATACTGACAAAGTTATTTTTTGCTTTTATTGTTACAGTTACGGTATCCTTAGTCCCGGGACTAAAATTTCTGAAAGGAACAGGATTGGGATTAATCTCAAGATAAGGGAAAAGGTTCTGTGGTATAGTGAATGTACCGCTTGCAGTCAGGTCATAATTATAAGGAGCACCGGGCTTAAACTCAAATTGAGTAGGACCTCCCCCGTTACAGTCGCTTTCCCAAACCACTTCGCATGGTGCAGGATAGCCAACCTGCCCGCATATATTAAGTACACGGTCATAAAATCCCAACAGGTCGTCACTGTTTGTAACGTCCATCATCAAATTGTCTGTTGTAGTTCCTTCAACACCGGCAAGAAGATTCAGGTTATTCGAGCTTGTACCGTCCAAAGGCTCGCTTCCGATTTTTACAACGAAAATCCTGACGTTTCTTTGTTTGGCAATACTACATGCCGTAGCAACATAAAACGGGTCGGGGTCATATCCGTTGGGGTTGTGTTTCCCATCGGTCAGGAAAATAATAACAGGTTTATATTTTGCAAACTTTGCAATATATAAAGCTGATTGAGTGGAATCATAAGCGATGTTGTTATTAATGGAAATTTTATTTCTTAAAAAGGCGGCATTGTAATTAGTATTTAAAAGAAAAAAAGGATATTCCGTAAAGGATTTCATCAGGCTGTCTTTATTATTTGAAAAGCCCATCCTGATTCTTGCGGTTGTGCCGAATTCAATGATTGCAACCTCGGTTAAATTAGTATCTAAAGCATTAATAAAATGCTGCATTGCCCTGAAACCGATTTCCCATTTTGCCTGTCCGGGAGGAGGATTATCGGAGCCATCAATACCCTGCTGCATAGAGTTAGAGACATCAATAACCATTATAGCGGAAAATGTTTTCTGGCTCGGGTCGGCACAGAAGGGCCAGCCCGGCTTAATAGTACGGGGCACCCCGTTTTCGGTGATTGTAATATCGGAAGCCTGCCAGTTGTAGGAAGCAGGCCTTACCTGTTCCCCTTTTGTATCTTCAACGGTAAAACCGGCCCTGATATCAGGATAACCGTTCGGGTCAATATAATTTATCTTGACTGTCTGAGCCATCCCGTTATATGCGGAACAACCCAACAGCAAGATAAATGTGAAAAGTTGTATAAATTTTATTTTCATGACCAGCCTCTATAGATTTATTATTATCTACTATAATATATATATAAACACAAAAAATGCAATTTTGTTTCAAAATTTTAAAAATTTTATTTCTGTACCTCTTTTCTTAAGGAAGAAACTTTTTTACTTCATCTGAATAGGTGTTTCAACTACGACATTAACTGTTCTGTTAAAGAACCTGCCTTCAGGAAGATTATTATCGTAAAGCTGTACTTCTCCAAGCCCTTTAGCCAGAGAGGGATTAACCCCGAGAGCCTTTGCAACATTATCGGCTCTTCTCTGCGACAAAGTCTTATTCAGTTCAGGGTCACCCATCCTGTCAGTATATCCTTCAATCCTGACGGTAGAATTTTTCTGAATGATTTTCTTAACATTCTCGATAATATGCTTGTGTTCCTTAGTTAAATCAGCGGAATTGAAAGGAAAAGAAATAAAGCTGAACTTTGAAGTTTCCTTATCGGCAAGTGTCAGGTCTTCCATTTTCCTCTTCTTTGTGATTTGCTCGACAGGAAGTTCCTGAGTCGGTGAATCCCACAGCTTATTATCGTTATCCGTAACTTCGAGCTTATACTTCAAAGGCTCGTCGAAACGGGGAATGAACTCTTCCTCTTTTTCGATATCCCAATCAACATTTGGCTGAACGGGTCCTTCGCCATTGAATATCTTAAGGTCTCCGGAACTTTGTGAAGTAACAATTTCCCAGCTCGAAATACCGATTTCGGCATTAACTTTGACTTTGAACCTGATAACAGGCGGATTCGATTTAATAACCAACTCATCAATTTTTATCGGCTCGAAAATATCGGGGAAATTGGCATCTAGTTCCACACGCTGGTTTTCCTGTTCACCGTCGGGGTCTGTCGGATTCGATGGAATATCCGGAAGATTCTGAGTTTTCACAATTAACCTGCCGGGGTCAATTCCCCACTCGCTGACGAGGAACCTTTTAACGCTTTCGGCACGACGCTGTGACAAGCCGATATTTCCTTTTTCAATACCTGCATCGGAATTACAGCCGGTTAAAGTAAGAACGGCATTAGGATTTTTCAACATTCTCTTGCCGACAATATTCAGCAATTCATAATAAACATCCATAGTGCTGAGATTGAACAAAACCTTGTCATCGTTCTTGAATTTTTCTTTCACATCAGGGCTCATTTTCTTATATCT
>DAHXMP010000004.1 GCA_027371665.1 Bacteroidota bacterium
AATTCAGGCAGGATGCGGAAGGACCGGGAAATTTCTTTCTTATGAACATTATGGTGTAAAACCTGATATTGTAACGATGGCAAAGGGGATTGGAGGCGGCTTCCCTCTTGGTGCAATTCTTGTAAATAAAGAATTGGAAGATATCTTCCAAAAAGGAATGCATGGAACGACATTTGGCGGAAATGCCGTCGCTTGTGCAGCAGGTTATACAGTGATTGATGAATTGGAAAAAGGATTACTGGATAATGTTGTGGAAACCGGTAAATATTTAAAAGTAAAGTTGGAAGAAATTCATAAACAATTCCATCAAAAGGTTATTGAAGTAAGAGGTATGGGATTGATGCAAGGGATTTTTCTTTCTTTTGATGCTTCAATTTTGGTCGAGAAAATGATTGTCCATAATGTTATCACTAATGCATCATCAGGGACCGTTCTGAGGCTTGTTCCTCCACTGATTGCAGGAAAAGGGGAAGTAGATGAATTGATTTCAGCTTTAAAATTATCTTTGGAAGAAATCAATTAATTTTATTTTTCTTTGCTTTTAACTCAATTAGACCCTTCATGACAATTTCTTCAGGAATATCAATATCGAAACCTGAACGGGGAACACCCTTATTGGCTTTTATCCTGTTTAACACTTCAGCGAAAATCTGTCCGGATTCATCCAATCTGTCAAGATACATGAGTGCATAAGCCTTGAGGTGAAGGGCATAAACCTGGGCAGGAGCTTTTTCGAGAGACTTCTCAGCCCAATAAAGAGCTTCTTCGAAATTCTTTTTATTTCCGACAAGCTGAGCCAATGTCGAAGATGCACTTGCATATACGGAATCGGAAAGGCTGCCTAACTGGAGTGCAAATCTGACTGTTTTTTCTGCCTCTTCGACGAGCTTCATCTGTGCAAGGGTCTGTCCCAATTGATACCAGGCATAGCCGTTCAGAGGCTCTTCCTGAACATGTTTAATGAGCATTTTATAATTTCTTTTTATTTTTGCTTCCATTATTTCTCTCAGTATGATTGTAAAAAACGAAGAAGAGCAGTTACC